>DASYES010000364.1:0-1564 GCA_036498885.1 Pseudonocardia sp. | reverse complement strand
ACCTTCTCACCCCGCCACAACGCCCGCACCACCGCGAGGAACTCGCCGGTGCGGCGGTAGCGGGCGTCCTTGTCCAGGAAGTCGCCGTAGGCCCGCTGCTCGGCGGGCTCGCCGCCGGTCACGACGTTGAGCAACAGCCGGCCACCCGAGTGCCGCTGGTAGGTGGCAGCCATCTGCGCGGCGAGCGTCGGTGAGACCGATCCGGGGCGGAACGCGACGAGGAACTTCAGCCGCTCGGTCTCGGCCACGAGCATCGCCGTGGTGAGCCAGGCGTCCTCGCACCACGCCCCTGTCGGCGTCAGGGCACCGACGAAGCCGACCTGCTCGGCGGCGCGGGCCACCTGGGTCAGGTAACCGATCGAGGCGGGCCGGACGCCACCAGCAGAACCGACGCCGACGCCGTGGCCGCCCCCGACGAGCTGGCGGCCGTCGCCGTAGGTGGGCAGGAACCAATGCGCGGTCAGAGGACCAGGAGCCACAGCGAACCTTCTTCAACGATTGTGCGGGGGAAGCACCCGGCCGACGGGCACGGGCGAGAAAACCAGCGGGGGGTGGCGCGTCAGCCAGGACACACGCAGGACGCGAGTCGGCAGAGGTCGACATGCCGACGCTGCGTGAGCAGAACCCCGTTCACGGATACCAGCCGAGCAGACGCGCGGAGTTCGCGCAACCAAATGTGATGGGCGAGTTCGGACCTGCGCTCATGCGGATCCATCGTTCGAACATTTACCGCTTCCGTTCCCATCCTTCAGCAGCCGACCGGAAATGTCCGCCGAAATGTCGGGCAGCTATCGCGCCCGGACGAATTCGATCAGAAACCGGGACGGCAGCCACGGCTTCGGGTCCAGGCCGTTCCGCGACGATTGTCCGGATGTCCCCGGCCGCCACGCCGAAGGCGCGCCGCCACGTCGACCTCCGTCGATAGGCGAGCGCGCTGTGTGCGGCGCCCGTGGCGCGCTACTGATCCACCTCGCGAGCATCGGACCGCAGGCACCCGTCACAGGCCACGCGCGATGGGCCCATCCAGGCAGGGACATCGATGCCCGCTCTCCTGCGCGCCCCCGCCCCGCAGCCCGACGGCGGCGACCAGCTCGCCGTCGACGGTCGTCGCACCGCGACCGCAGCAGCCGTGCTGCGCACGATCCTCGACCACGGGCCGGTGGCCCGCAGCACCGTCGCCCGGCTCACCGGGCTCTCGGCAGCGGCGGTGAGCCGCCACTCGACCGAGCTCGCCGAACTCGGCCTGATCCGCGAACGACCGGTGCGCAGGCCGCGCCCCGCGATCGGCCGCCCACACGTTCCCGTGGACATCGACACGCGGTCCCATCTGGTCGGGGGGATCCACATCGCGCTGCGCCACACGACGCTCGTGCTGATGGACCTGCGCGGGCGGGTGCTCGCCGACGCCGGCGACCGGATGGCCGCGTTCCCCGACGGGCACGCCTGCGGGCGCAGGCCGCTGGGGGTCGGGCCGGCCGGCGGCGCCGCCGGCACCGGCCTGCTGCCCGCGGCACCCTTTCCCGACGTCCTCGCCGCGCTGGAGGCGGACGAGCCGTGGGCTGTC
>DASYES010000363.1:0-7523 GCA_036498885.1 Pseudonocardia sp. | reverse complement strand
TCGATCTGGAGGAACTGCTTGAACATCACGCGGTTCGCCATGTGCTCACCGGTCGCAACCGGAATCGGCGCGATGCCGCTGGCGATCGCCGCGTGTCCGAGCACGTCGTCCGGGCTCGTGGGCTCCTCGACCCAGGCGAGGTCGAAGCTGGCCAGCTCCTTGATCCAGGCGACAGCGGCGTCGACGTCCCAGCGCTGGTTCGCGTCCACCGCGATCCGGATGTCCGGTCCCACGGCAGCGCGGGCGATGCCGAGGCGGCGCACGTCGTCGGCGAGGTCGCCGCCCACCTTCAACTTGATCTGCGAGAACCCCTCCTCGACGGCCTCGTGGCACAGCCGGGCGAGCTTCTCGTCGTCGTAGCCGAGCCAGCCCGGCGTCGTGGTGTAGGCGGGGTAGCCGTCGCGGAGCAGTCGCGCCCCGCGCTCGGCGCGGCCCGGCTCCGCGGCGCGCAGGATCTGCAGCGCGTCCTCCGGGGTGAGCGCATCGGTGAGGTAGCGGAAGTCGACCAGATCGACCAGCTGCTCCGGGGTCATCGCCGCGAGCACCTGCCACAACGGCTTGCCCTCACGCTTCGCGAGCAGATCCCACAAGGCGTTGACGACCGCACCGATCGCCATGTGCATGACGCCCTTCTCCGGGCCCAGCCAGCGCAGCTGCGAGTCGTGCACCAGTTCCCGCCAGGTACCGCCCATGTCAGCGAGCAGCGCGTCGACGTCGCGGCCGACGAGGTGGCTCGCCAGCGCCTCGATCGCGGCCACCTGCACGTCGTTCCCACGGCCGATCGTGAAGACGAACCCGTGGCCGACGAGGCCGTCGGCAGCGTCGGTGTGGATCTCCACGTAGGCCGCGGAGTAGTCCGGGTCGGGGTTCATCGCGTCCGACCCGTCCAACATGAGAGAGGTCGGGAACCGCACGTCCGCGGTCTCCAGAGCGGTGATACGGCTCACGCGAAGCCCTTTCTTCCGAGTGCGCGCCCACGGTAGAGATCCGATGTCTGCACCGTCAACAGACGCAAGGTCTCAATCTGGCAGCACCCGCGGACCCGCTGGAGGCGAGATCTGCACGCCGCCGGCGCCCGCCGCACGACCAGGTGAGCCTGGGGTAGCGCCTGGGCTACCCACGCATCTCCGGATTCAGGTCACCGTGGCCGTCACGGCCGAGCGAACGGTCGGAGGATTGCTCGACGGACCCCGGCACACCTACCGACTCGGCAACTGCCTGGCCGCGTTCAACCTGCCCATCCAGCAGCGCCTCGCCACGGCAGAAGGAGCGGCGCCCGGTGGCAGACCGGCAGCCCGCGCCGACACCAGGCCGCTCCGGCTGGAGGCCGAGCCGCATGCGCCCGACGTTCTCCCACGTGCGCTCGAACTGGAGCGTGACGTGCGTGCGCACCATGTTCAGGTCGCGGAAGTAGCGCTCGATCCGCCGGCCCTTGTTCGCGGCGCTCGACCCGCTCGTACGGAAGATCGTCTCGACCGCCGTGGACGCGAGCTGGACGATCTGCTGCTCGACGAGGATGAGGCGACGGTCGTCCTCGTCGCTCTTGGGCTCGCCGGTCTCCATCGCGCGCCGCGCCCGCTCCGTCCAGATCTGTGCGACCTGGTGGAGCGTCGCCTCGGCGGTGTCGAGCCCTCACAGTTTTGCGTGGGTGACATCGAATCCTGTCGATGACGCCAGGACACGACATAAGAGAGCAAAAGGGCGCCGCATTGGCGTTGCACCTGTTTCCACCGTTGCGCCGGGTGCCCGCCACCGATGGGCGGGACCGGGTCATCGTGGTCGATGGTGGTGGCTACCGCTTCGAGGTGGATCGGCTCGCCGTGGAACGTGGGCCCGATTCGGTGAGCTGGTCGCCCGCGTCGACGCGGCCCGGTGCGAGGGCTCGCAGCAGGACGCGGTCGGGCATCTGCTGCCGGCCGGTCGAGGATGCTGCGGTATCCACCGGTGCCCGCACGATCAGCCCGGACCTACTCGACGACCAGCGATCCTCGACACCGCCGGTCCGGCCTTTGCACGCCGCGGCCTGACCGGCGCCGACACCAGACGTGCTGCCTGCCGTCGATCGGGCCACCGCGGCCGATCCTCCGGGCCGGCCGCGGCGCAGGCTTTCAGATCGCTATCGGGTGATTCCATCGCACCCGGCGCACCACCCGTGGTTCGATGAATTCTTGTCAGGCCATGTGGCATGAAGTGATCGCTATTCCGGCTGTCCCGAACCGCTCCCGGCTCGCGCGCTGGGGGGCGGCCACCGGTGGCGAGCCTCCAGGGAGACGCGCATGATGCTGCTCTCCGCACGTGCCAAAGATCGGAGGAACCCGTCATGGCTGTTGTGAATGACCTGGCTGAGATCAAGGGCATCGGCCCGAAACACGCTGCGATGCTCAAAGAGATCGGCGTGGACTCGATCAAGGAATTGCAGCATCGGAAGGCCGCCAACCTCAAGCAGATGATCGAGAGCCGACACGGAAAGGTGATCGGCATTTCCGAGCAGATCTGTCAGAACTGGATCGACGAGGCCAAGGCACACGGCTAGTCGACGGTCGTCTGCCGCCGAGAGCAATCGGCGCTTCTCCGCCTCGCTCGGCCCAGACAGGCCGGGGCGTGATTCTCATCGCGACCCTGCGTCAGCAGGATCCACCTCGGTCGCTCCGTGCCTCCTGGCTGATGTCCTCGAGGGCCACGCCCTGGGTCTCCGGCCCGAACCGGACGGCCGTCGCCATGATCACGTACATCACGCCGACCATGACGAAGATGCCGACCGCACCCGCGGCGTCGAATATCACGCCGGCCAGCAGTGGGACGAGCGAGGCGGACACGAGCGCGACCGTCACCGATGCGCCGGTGCCGAATGCCCGCACCCTGGTCGGGTACAGCTCCGGTGCCCACACCCACGCGGTGGTGTTGAGCAGAATGAACATGAGCTGCAGCAGGCCGCCGAGCACCAGGATCATCGCGAGGGTCGCCGAGGTACCGAAGGCGATCGCGACGACGACGGCCACCACCGCCCCGTACCCGAGCACCATCCGGCGCTTGAGCCGGTAGCCGAACACGCTCGCGAGCACGGCTCCGATCAGCCCGCCGATGTTGATGATCGTGGTGTAGGCCAGCGAGGTCGACACATCGATTCCGCGCGCCACGAGGACCGTCGGCATGAACACGGTGATCGTCACCTGCGCGCCGAACGTCATTGCGGAGACCACCCAGATCACGAGCGTGTTCCTGGCGAGCACGCCGGAGAAGATCTCCGCGAGCCGGACCCGCTGCCGCGGAAGCCGTTGGCCCTCCGCGGCGTCGACATACGCGGTCGGCTGCATACCCCGCAGCGGGCGGAGGCGGTTGGCAGCGAGCCGGGAGAGCACCTCGTTGGCCGCGGCCACCTGCCCCTCCACCAGCAGGTATCGCGGCGACTCCGGGAGGAACCACCGATAGACGAACACGAGTAGCGCGGGCAGTGCCAGCAACCCGAGCAACCAGCGCCACGCCACCTCGGGGCCACCGAGAGTCGTCTCGAGCGGACCGAGCACGAGGGCGGCCAGCGCCGAGGAGACGAAGATCCCCAGTCCACCGGCGGCGATGTTCACGGTAGCGACGGCGGCCCCCCGGTACTTCGTGGGCATCAGCTCAGCCACCAGCGTGAGCCCGGTGTTCAACTCGCCGCCCAGCCCGATCCCGACGATGAACCGCGCGACGAGCAGCCAACCGATGTCCGGCGCGAACGCGGCAAGCAGCGCGCCCACCGTGTAGAGGACGAGGTTGTACATGTAGGTGACGCGGCGGCCGTACCGGTCGCCGGTGACGCCCGCTATCAGCGAGCCGATCGCCATGCCCGCGAACGTCAGCGTCGTCAGGAGTCCGACCTGGGTGTGCGACAGCTCCCATTGCGCGGCGATGAGCGGGGCGGCGAGCCCGACGTTGTACTGCTCGATCGCGTCGAACAGCGCGCCGAACGCTACGAGCACCAGTATCAGTACGTGCGCCCGGCGGAATGGGATGCGGTCCAGCGCCGCGCCGAGCTGGCGCTGCGCCCGGTCCCTGAGCTGCTCCGTCGCGGCGCTCGTGGGACCGGTGTCCGGCGAGGAGGCCGATGTGGACATGGCGGTGCTCCGTTCGGTGGGTCCTTCGGTCGGGGTTGGGCTCAGGTGAGGAGGTGGCCCGGGATCGGGGCGGCGTGCAGCGCTCTGCCGATGGGCCCCGGGTCGTGGAAACCGTCGGCGTCGAGCACGACACGGCCACCGCTGATCACCATCTCCGCCCAGCCGGTCAGCTGGTGGCCCTCGTACGGGGTGTAGTCGCTCTGCATGTGCAGGTCGGCCGCGGCCGCGGTGCGCCGCGCGACCGGGTCGAGCACGACGATGTCGGCGTCGGCCCCCACCCCGATCATGCCCTTGCCCGTCAGCCCGTTGAGGCGCGCGGGATTGGTGGCGAACATCGCGACGAACCGCTCGACGGGCATCCCGTCCTCGGCCACGAGCCGGGTGAACGCCACCGGCAGTCGCGTCTCCACCCCGGGCAGGCCGTTGGGCATGACGCGGACGTCGTCGCGGTGCTCCAACTTCTGCGACGTGGAGTAGCAGCAGTGATCGGAGCCCAGCGTGTCGACATCACCGACGACGGCGCGGGCGCGCAGCGCCGCCACCGTCTCCGCCGCGCGCAGCGGCGGGCAGCACACGAATCGCTCCGGGTGCTCGCCTCCGTAGGTGCTCTCGTCGAGGGCGAGGTAGTGCGGGCAGGTCTCGGTGTAGGCGCGCACGCCGCGGCGGCGGGCGGCGCGGACGAGGTCGACCGCCTCCGCGGTGGTCTGGTGCACGAAGTACACCGGTGCCCCGACGTGCTCGGCGGTGGCGAGCACCTGGGCGACGGCGGCAGCCTCGGCCAGCTCGGGGCGGGTGAGCGCGTGATGCCCGGCGTCAGCGCGGTGGGCCGCGGCGGCGTGCCCCTGCGCGTCCTCGATCACGTGGTCGGCTTCGGCGTGCACGTAGGCGATGCCGCCCTGGGCGTGCAGCGAGCGCAGCACCTCCAGCACCGTGTCCGGCCCTGCCATGACGACGTCCTTGTACGTCGTGAACATCTTGATCGTCCGGACCCCACCGTCGGCCATGGCCCCGATCTGCTTCGCCGTGGTGTCGTCCCAGGAGATCACGCACCCGTGCAGCGCGGTGTCGCAGCGGGAGACGGTGGCGAGATCGCGGCGCTCCTGCACAGCGTCGAGCGGGCTCTGCCCAGGCTCCGGGATCGCGAAGTCGACGACCGTGGTGGTACCGCCCCAGAGCGCCGCGACACTCGCTCCTGCGTAGTCATCGAGCTGGGTGTACTCGCCGAGCCGCTGCCCGATGTGGCAGTGCGGGTCGACCCCGCCGGGGATGACGAGCTTGCCCGTGGCGTCGATCGCCCGCTCGTGCGGCGGGAGGGGCAGCGCCGGGTCCTGCACCGCGACGATCCGGCCGCCCGTCACGACGACGGTGGCGGTGCCGCTGCCGCCGGCGTTGACGACGGTGCCGCCGTGGACGACGAGATCCGCAGGTTGTGGGAGGGACATCGGTGGAGACTCCAGGGGGTCAGGCGTCGCCGCGGCTGGCGGCGTCGCTGGCGGCGGGGTTGAAGATGACGGCGTCGACCGAGGCCAGATGGACCGCCATCGCCTGCGCGGCACGGGCTGCGTCGCCGCTCGCGATGGCGGCGAGCACCTCGCGGTGCTGCCGCAGCTGACCCTCGCGGGCCTGCAGCGAGCTCACCGCGTGCTGGTTGACCAGCAGCCAGAGCGGATGCGTCTCGGCGTCGACGAGCTGACCGACGATGCCCGCGAGCAGTGAGTTGCCGCAGCCGAGCGCGAGGTCGGAGTGGAACCGCAGGCCCAGCTCCATGAAGCGGGGGATCCGGCCGGCCTCCGCGACGATCTCGGTGGCCTCGTCCACATCGCGGGTGAGGCCGCGGAGCCGGTCGGTGTCGATCCGCGTGGCAGCGAAGGAAGCGACGACGGGCTCCAGCGCCCGGCGGGACTCGATCAGCTCGCGGGGCGCGACGTCCAGCGCGGATCCCTCGATCGCGGCGACCCCGGCGTGTGGCCCGCGCACGTAGGTGCCGTCGCCGTGCCGTACCTCCACGGCACCGATGAGCTCGAGGGCGAGGATCGCCTCTCGCACCGTGGTGCGTGAAACGCCGAGCCGCGCCGCAAGTTCGCGGTCGCCGGGCATCCGAACGCCGAGGACGTACTCACCCGCGGCCATCGCGGTGAGCAGCTCCTGCGCCACGGAGAGATAGAGCCGAGGCGCCCGCTGGTCGGATTGGTCGGACATCTGCACCGCGAGAGGTTAAACCTGTCTCCCGTGCGTGCGCCAGTGCCTGGTGGCGAGCTGGTCAGGAGCGGCTGCAGGTCTCGTGCGACCTTGGGCGGGTGGAACACGGCGTCGGCGATGGCTGCCGGATCGTTCATCGCGCGGGTGGCGCCCTCGGCGTCGTCGGGCAAGGTGCGCCTCCGGCTCGCACACTTGTCGAAGTGGAGGTCACGCATGGACACCATCACCTTGTCCCGGGTCTATGACCACGAGCCTCACGGCGAGAGCCGGCGTTACCTCGTGGAGCGGCTGTGGCCGCGGGGGATACGCCGCGAGGAGATCGAGTTGGACACCTGGGCGAAGGACGTCGCCCCCAGCCACGAACTGCGCAAGTGGTTCGGCCACGATCCGCAGCTCTGGGAGGAGTTCCGCCGCCGCTACTTCGCCGAGCTCGACGCTCATCCCCAGGCCTGGCGACCACTGGTCGACGCCGCGGCGACCGGCGAGATCACCCTGCTCTACAGCTCCCGGGACCGGGAGCACAACAACGCCATCGCATTGCGGGACTATCTGCTCGAACGGCTGGCTCAGCAGCGGGACCGAGAATGTTGACGATGTCGCTCACTGCGCTCATGCAGGCATCTGGGCCGAACACGGCCCGCGGTGGGCGGTACCAGGATCGAACAAGGTGCTGAATGCGGGGAGCAGGAGGGAGCCGGCGGTTCCACGATGACGAGAACCTACTGCGGTCACGGGGTCTCGGCGCCGTAATCGACCGGGGAGCGCATCGGCGGCCCGTGGCGCACAGTGGGTTTCCAGCCGACTTCAGAGCGAACCTGTGCTCGCGATTCCGCCGCCGCTCTCTCGCCCACGTGCGTGTTCTTCGCGACGGTGCTCGGCGTGGTGGTGTCTCCGATCGCCATTGTCAGAGCGACCAGGGCGAACACGGACAGCGTCAGGTAGCACAGGACGCTCCGGATCGAGCGGCGGCGTACGGGACCAGCGAGCTTGCGGGCCAGGTCGGGGTCGCTCTTCCGGAGAGAATCCGCGATCTTGCTCAATCGGAGAAACTCATTGTGATCAAGGGCCATGAGTGCTTAGTCCGATCGGTCGCCGGTCAGCGCGGATTCCGTCCACTCGAGCGAGGGCCGGGCCGTCACGGTGACACTGCCGCCGCAGTTCCAACAGCTCGGCTCCATGACGGCGTCGCGGCCTTCCACCTCACAGTGCCCGCAGAACCAGTGGGCCACG
>DASYES010000362.1:0-6734 GCA_036498885.1 Pseudonocardia sp. | reverse complement strand
CGGCCCGCCACCCGCTGTGCGGGACGGCCGTGCTCCACCAGCGGTAGCCCAGCTCGTCGACGAACGCCTCCGTCTGAGGTTCGACGGGAAGTGCCTCGAACACCGCGGACGCCAGGTGATCCGCGTCGGTGGGGTGGGTGCCCGTGGCTGGATCGAGATCCAGGCGGAAACGCGCCCCGAGCTTGTGGGTGTCCCTCCGATAGCGGAGATAGAGCGCGAGGTCCGTGCCGACCCAGGTCTCCTCGATGATCAGCGGGGATGCCCCGGTGCCACGCCGGTGGACGCGACGCGCCACGGACACCGCCCATTGCCCGGTTACACCGGCGTATTCCACGAGATCCGACCGTAGTGGTGCGCGCACCCGATCGGGCCATCATCGTCCCGTTCGCCTGACCGGATCGTCACACCGAGCGTGGCAGGATATGGGTCATGACTGGTCCAGCCGTCCCGGCGGTCTCGGTGGCGGATCTCCCCGTCGACGCCGCGCTGCTCGACGTCCGTGAGAACGACGAGTGGGCCGCCGGGCACGCGCCCGGCGCTCGGCACCTGCCGATGTCCGAGCTCACCGCCCGCCTGAACGAGTTGCCCGAGGAGGACCCGCTCTACGTCGTATGCCGCTCGGGCGGCCGCTCCGCCCGCGTGGTCGCCTTCTTGGCGGGGCAGGGCTACCCGGTGGTCAACGTCGACGGCGGCATGCAGTCCTGGGCGGCGCAGGGTCGCACGATCGTCTCCGACCGCGGCACCCCCGAGATCATCTAGTCCTGTGCCTCCGTCCGCGCCCCCACCGGCACTCGGGCCGCCCTGCCCGCGCTGCGGCCGCCGGGCGCCGGCGGGGGACGGCCCGTTCTGTCCGTACTGCGGTCGTTATCTCGCCGCGCTGCGGTGGGTGGCCGAGCCGCCGGCTTCTACGATGCGCCCTCCGCCCGCGCGTGTCCTCACGCGGTACACCGGGCCACCGCGTTACCGGTCGCTGCCGCGCTGGGGTTTCCCGCCACGAAGGTGGGAACCGCCGGGGCCGGCCACGCCGTTACGGCCCGACCCCTTGCAACGCGCCCGCTCGGCGTTCGCCACCCTCGTGCCCCTGTTGTGGGCCACAGTCGCGGTGGCGTTGCTCGCGGCGGGTGCCGAGGTGTGGCGCTACATCCTGTTGCTGGCCAGCCGGAACGAGGCACTCTCCGCGGACGCGGTGGCTGCGTCCGACGCTTTCGTCGGGTCCGCGGGCACCGTTGCGCCGATCCTCACGGTGGTAGCCGGAACCCTGCTCATCCTCTGGTCGGTGCGGGCCTCGCAGGCGGCTGCCGAGCGGGCCGGCGTGCGCCCGTCCCGTTCGACCCGGGCGATCGTGCTCGGCTGGCTCGTTCCCGGGCTCAATCTCTCGGTACCGGGCTCGGTGCTCAGCGAGATCGAACACAGCGCACTGGAGTTGCCGGCCGACCTGCGCCCTCACCCGTCACGGCTCCTGCTCGCCTGGTGGGCCCTCTGGGTGGGCAGTGTCGTGCTCTCCGCCGTGGCGCTGCTGTGGTCGTTGCGCAGCGGCGTTCAGGCCCGCGCCGACGGGGTCGTGCTGCACGCCCTGCTCGATCTGCTGGCCGCGGTCACCGCCGCCGTCACGGCCCGGCTCCTGACGCGGTTGACGCGGCTGCTGGCTCCGGTCCGCCCCCGGCGCCGGGAGCTCGTGCTGAGCGTCAGGCCGCCAGCCGCAGCTCGCGCAGCCCGCGCATGACGAAGTCCTGGCGGCGCACGGGTTCGCCCGCGAGCTGCATACCGGGAAGCCGCACGCGGAGCGCGTCGAGTGCGGCGGCCACCTCCAACCTGGCCAGCGGGGCACCGAGGCAGTAGTGCACCCCGGCGCCGAAGCCCAGGTGCGGGTTGCGGCGCCGGCCCACGTCCAGCTCGTCGGGCCGGTCGAACGCCTGCGGATCCCGCGCCGCCGCTCCCAGCAGGGCGGCGATCTTGGTGCCGGCCAGCACAGGGTGCCCGGCCACGGTCGTGTCGACCACCGCCGTGCGCTCGAAGAGCTGCAGCGGCGGGTCGTAGCGGATCAGCTCCTCCACGGCCGTCGCATCGAGCCCTGGGTCCTCCCGCAGCCGCTGCCACTGGGCCGGGTGACGCAGCAGCGCCAACACCCCGTTGCCGATCACGTTGACGGTTGCCTCGTGGCCCGCCATGAGCAGCAACGCCGCGGTGCCCACCAGCTCGTCCGCGTGGAGGTCCGCTTCGACGAGGTCGGTCACGAGATCGTCGCCCGGATGCGTCCTGCGGTGCGCCACGAGCCCGCGCAAGGCGTCGACGAACTCGGCTGCGGCCTGCTCCGCGGCCATCCTGCGCTGCTGTCCCGGATCCGGCTCGTACATCGTGACGATCGAGTTCGACCAGCCGCGCAGCGCTCCGCGCTCCGGCTCCGGCACCCCGAGCAGCTCAGCGATCACCTCGACCGGGAGCGCGGCGGCCACACCCGACATGAGGTCCGCGCTGCCGTCGGCCGCGATGCGCTCCGCGAGCTCACCCACCAGCCGGTGGGCCAGCCCGCGCACCCACGGCTCGAGCCGGGCCGTGTGGCCTCGGTTGAACGCACCGGCCACGAGGGTGCGGAGCCGGTCGTGGGCCGGGCCCTCCCGCTCGAGCAGCGAGTTGCGGTGCAGCAGGTTGAAGGCCGGGAAATCGGCGGCAGGCTCGGCGTCGACCCAGATGCGGCCGAGGTTGCTGCTGCGCAGCAACTCCGAGCACGCGGCGTGCGACACGGCGACGGGTATGCCGAGCAGCGGATGGGCGTGCACAGGGCTGAGCGCGCGCAACGCAGCGAAGGCCGGGTACGGGTCGGCGAGGAAGTGCGGGTCGCCCGGATCGAACGGATGCAGCAGAACCTCCCAGTTGGCCCCCGGCGGCCGACGTTCCGCCGCCGCGCGAGAAGCTATCGCGTGGCCGGTGACCGCCCTCCCGTGGCGGCGTCGGCGTCGGCACGGCGAACGGACATCGCGGGGCGTATTCGCTAGCGTCAGGGGGACCATGGCCAAGAAGACACGTGCCCGTTCTCGCGAGGGCACCACGCAGCACAACACAGACGCGCCGGCAGGCGAGAACCCGCGCCGACCCTGCCCCTGCGGCTCCGGGAAGCGCTACAAGGCCTGCCACGGCGCCGGGGACGACGTCATCGTCCTGCGCCCGTTCGACGGCCTGGCTGCGGAGTGCGACCTGGTGGCGATGCGGGAGTTCCTGCCGTCGGCCACGGCGCCGCTGCCGCTGCGGGAAACCCCCGACGTGCCCGTGACGCTGACGACGGTGCTGCCGGGTGCATCGGCCGCGCTGGTCCGGCCGGACGGCACGATCATGTTGGGAATGCAGGTGCAGACCCGTTCGGGCGACCTGTCGGCCGACCTCGGCAAGGCGCTGCGCTGGGCGCAGGCTGCCGAGCCGGGCAGCGCGCTCCCGGTCGTCGGTCCCGGGCTCGGCGACGGCGAGCTCGTCCGGCTCCAGGATCTGCTCGACCCCGAGGCAACCCTGGACCTCACGCTGCACACCGACTTCGGGTGGTGGGTCGTCCCGTCCGAGGACGGAACGGAACCGGCAGCCGATGTGACGGCCGCCCTCGAGCGGGCCAACTCGGTCATCATGCCGACGGAGGCGGTGGCCGCCGATGGCGTGCGCTCCGCCTACTGGGTGGACACCGGGTCGAAGTCCCACCTGCGCTGGGTGCGTCCGGAACCCGAGGAGAAGCTGCTCGCGGCCATGGCCAGGTTGCACGCCCGTGGCGAGCTCGCCCTCGCCGAGGATGCCCGCTTCGCCGGCGTCTTCCGCGCCCACGGGATCCTCGTGCCGGTGTGGGACCTCGACCGGGAGCTGCACCCCAAGGAGTGGGCGGCACCCACGGCCGCGTTCGCCGCCCGGCTCGACGAGGCGCTCGCCGACGAGACACCGCTGACCGACGCCGAGCGCCGGGCTCGCGACGCGCTGGCCGGCAAGCAGGTCACCCTGCGCTAGGCCGTGTTGAGGAAGGGTTTTCAGAACACGGCCTAGCTAGTTACGGCAGCCAGCCGACTCTGCCGGCCAGAGCGGCGTAGCCGATGAAGGCGACCACGTCGATCAGGGTGTGCGCGCCGATCTGCATCCAGAGTCGATTGGTGCGCTGCCAGACCCGGCCGAACACCAGGCCCATGACGATGTTGCCGATGAAGCCGCCGAGCCCTTGGTAGAGGTGGTAGCTGCCGCGCAGCAACGCCTGGGCCAGGAGAGAGCGGTTCTCCGACCAGCCGAGCTGGCGCAGCCGCGTGATGAGGTAGCCGATCATGACGACCTCCTCGGCCCAGGCGTTCGCCGCGGCCGAGAGGATCAGCACGGGCAACCGCCACCACGTGTCGCCGAGCGTGGACGGCTCGACGGTGAGGCTCACCCCGATCGCGCGCGCCACGAGGTACAGGCCGAGGCCGGGCACGCCGATCAGCGCGGCCAGCCCCGTTGCACCGAGCGCGTCCCGGCCGGGCCGGCGCCGGTCGAGCCCGACGTCGCGGAGTGCGACGCCGGCCCGGATCAGCAGGTAGGCCCCCAGCGCTCCCCAGCCCACGAGCTGTAGCACCCGCGTGAGCTGCAGTGCGAGGTCGACGAGCCCGGCCTGGGCCTGCGGCGCGTTCAGCGCCACCTCTTGCTGGCTGAGCGGCACCGGCTGCAGCACCGCGTCGATCAGGCTCAGTGCACTGCGGAGCGCGGACAGCCCGAGTGTGACCGTGAGGACGACGAGCACCTCGGTGCCGACGAGGCGGCGCAGCCGCGGGTCGGTGATCGGCGCGGTCACCGGCGACGGCGGCGAGAGCCACCGCCCGGCTGCCGTCGAGCTGAGGCTGGACACGATGGCGGACGGTACCCGGCGAGTAAGCTGACCTGCGTGCGACAGCTGGCCCTCTCCCCCCGCTGGATGCTGTGGCACGTGCTCACTCTGGGCGCCATGATCACGTGCGGGTTCCTGTCGGCCTGGCAGTGGCATCGCGCCGGTTCGGCGATGGGTTCGGCGCTCAACGTCGGTTACGGACTGCAGTGGCCGGTGTTCGCCCTCTTCTTCGGGGCCATGTGGTGGCGGATGCTCAAGATGGAGGCGACGAGGCTGCAGGAGGCGCAGGACGCGCCCACCGCCCCCGCGGCTCCCGAGGCGCAGCGCGCCGTCGTGCCCGACGCCGCCGCGCTCCGCAGCTCCGAGCCCCGGCCCGTGACCCCCGACGGCCTCTCGCCGTTCACGCCACGACCCGCGTCGGTGCCCCCGCCCGTCGTCACGGAGGACGACGAGCGCGACGACCGCGCGTTGGCCGAGTACAACCAGATGCTGGCCCAGCTGGCCGCCCGCGACGCGGGCGACTGACCACCCCGACTGCCGAAGGACGTTCGTGTCGATCGAGACCGCTCTACGGAACTACCGGGTGGCCGCCTGGGTCACCGGCGTCGGTCTGCTCGTGCTCGTGCTCATCGCGATGCCGCTCAAGTACTTCTTCGGTCAGCCGCAGCTCGTCGCGGTGGTCGGCATGATGCACGGCTTCTTCTACATGGCCTACATCGTCCTCACGCTGCTGCTGGCGGAGCGGTGCCGGTGGAAGCCGCTCGACGCGCTGCTCATCCTCGTCGCCGGCACCATCCCGTTCGCCTCGTTCGTTGCGGAGCACCGGGTCACCCAGCGCGTGCGGGTGGGCCGCTCGCCGGTCAGCTAGCGCCGGCCTCCGAGTCGCCGTGCAACGGGCAGCTGATCAGCAACCCCATCTGCACACGCAGGTCGTCCACGGTCCTGGCTTCCTCCTGCCACGCCAGCCGGACGTCGTGGTCGGCTCCCCGGCTGTTGTTCTCGGAGGTCTCCACCCGCAGCCGCAGTCCACAGCGGTCCACCCCGAGCGGACGCAGCCGCGAGCTGCGCAGGTCGCGTAACCACGGGGGCAGGTGGCGGGCGAGCATCGCGAGCACCTCGGGGTGCGCTTCCTCGAGGTGGACGAGCCAGTGCCGCTCGTAGCGACAGAACGGGTCGGGGCGGGCCCCGGCCAGCTCGACGGGCGCGAGCGCGGCGCTGCCCTCGGCGTCGGACAGGACGGCGGAGCCGGGATCGAGCCGCACCAGTGTTGCCCCGTGGCCGAGGAGCAGGAGATCGTGGTGGGGGCGTGTCTCGGCGACCTGCAGCGCGATCCGGCGGGCGGAGTAGGGATCCGGCAGCCGGAGCCGTCCGGTGATCCAGAGCAGTGCGCGCACCGGTTCCCGGAGGTCGACCGGCGCGTGGTCGGCGAGTTCGAGCATCGCCGGGCTCTCCCCGCTTGGCGCCTCCCGGATCCGGTCGAGCACCGGGTCGTCGTCGCGCAGCAGCAGAACCGCGGATCCGTCGGCGCGCACGTGGTGCACGAGGGGTGCCGTCTCCGGTGCTCCGGTGCCGACCAGGAAGGCCACGCCACCGCGGGCGACCACGCTGCGAGCGCGCTCGGCATCAGTGGGGGCCGGTGGGCGTCGCAGCCGGGTGGATACCAACGATCTCACCTCCGAGTTAGGTGAGCCTAAGCTAGCGTCCGCGAGTTGTGGATGTCCAGCAGGCGCGAACCGGCAGCCGTTGTGAAGCCGTGAGAAGCGACCCGTTAGCGTCTGTGCCCGTGACGACGGCGGCTGGTGTTACCCCATGGGCCATCCCACCGCTCTTCGCCCAGCTCGTCGACGACACCAGTCTGCTGCAGCCACGGTCGGTTGCTCCCGGTGTCGACGAGGTGGTGTCGCGGTATCTGAGT
>DASYES010000361.1:0-5299 GCA_036498885.1 Pseudonocardia sp. | reverse complement strand
TCCGGCAGCAGGAACAGCACGCGGTGGATGCCGGCGCGCTCGGCGGCCTCCAGCACCAGCTTGTCGACGTCGCCTGCGAACAGCGTGGCCGTGATGTCCTCGCGTCCCGCGTCGCCTGCCCGGCTGCGCAGCTCGGCGAGCCGTGGCGCGAGCACCTCGACCTCGTCGGGCGTGGTTCCGCGCGGGAGCCAGGCGTCGCCGTGCTCCAGCACGCGGTCGAGCACCGTCGGGCCCTCACCGCCGATCAGGATCGGAGGCGCGCTCGCCGGCTTGGGCCACGACCAGATCGGGTCGAAGTCGACGAAGCGGCCGTGGAACTCGGCCTCGTCGTTCTCCCAGATCTCCCGCATGGCCGCGATGTGCTCCAGCATCCGGGCGTTACGGGTGCCCGGGTCGATGCCGTGGTTGGCCATCTCCTCGCGGTTCCACCCGGGCCCCACCCCGAACTCGAACCGGCCGTTCGCGAGCCGGTCCACGCTCGCGACGGTCTTCGCCAGCCCGATCGGGTTGTGCTGCAGCACCAGCGACACGGCCGTGCCCAGCGCGATCCGCTCGGTCACGGTCGCCATCGCCGCGAGCGCGACGAACGGGTCGAGCGTGTGCGAGTAGCGCCGCGGCAGCTCGGCACCGCCGTGCCACGCCGACTGCCGGCTGGTGGGGATGTGGGTGTGCTCGCAGAGGAAGACGGCATCGAGGCCGCGCTCCTCCACGGCTCTGGCGAGCGTCGGGCCGTCGATGCCGTAGTCGGTCAGGAATGTGACAACGCCATGCTCCATCCGCCAAGCGTTGCACGTAGCGCTGTAAAGCCCTCTTCCATCATGTGGAATCTCACGCTCCGGGGAAGGTCAACTCGGCGATACATTGCCGCCCATGCATCGACGTAGTGAGCCGCCGTTCCGCGCCGACCACGTCGGGAGCCTGCTCCGTCCCAATGCCCTGCTCGAGGCGCGGGAGCGCTTCGCCGCCGGTGCACTGGACGCCGACGGGCTGCGCGAGGTCGAGGACAACACCATCCGCGACGCCGTGGCCATGCAGGAGGAGATCGGCCTGCAGGCGGCCACCGACGGCGAGTACCGCCGCACGTCGTGGCACATGGACTTCATCTACCAGCTCGGCGGGATCACGAAGACCGACGAGCAGATTCGCGTACGGATGATCAACGCGGACGGCGAGGGCGCGTTCACGTCGGCCGGGCTCGCCGTCACCGGGAAGGTCCGGCTCGAGAAGCCGATCTTCGCCGACGCCTACCGCTTCCTGGCGGATCAGACCACCAACACCGTGCCGAAGCTGACGATCCCGTCGCCGAGCATGGTCCACTACCGCGGCGGCACGGCGGCGATCGACAAAGGCGTCTACCCGGACGTCGAGGAGTTCTGGGCGGACCTCTCCGCTGCTTACGCCGACGAGGTGCGCGCGCTCGCGGAGCTCGGCTGCCGCTACCTCCAGCTGGACGACACCAGCCTCGCGTACCTCAACGACCCCGCACAGCGTGCGGAGATGACCGCCAAGGGCGAGGACGCCGACCACCAGCACCTGCGCTACATCAAGCAGATCAACGCCGCGATCGCGGGGCGCCCGGCCGACATGAAGATCACCACGCACATGTGCCGCGGCAACTTCCGGTCGTCCTGGGCGGCGGAGGGCGGCTACGACTTCGTGGCCGAGGCGCTGTTCGGCGAGCTCGACGTCGACGGCTTCTTCTGCGAGTTCGACGACGAGCGTTCGGGCGGGTTCGCGCCCCTGCGGTTCGTGCCGCCGGGCAAGCAGGTTGTGCTCGGGCTCGTCACCACCAAGACCGGCAAGCTCGAGAACGCCGACGATCTCAAGCGCCGCATCGATGAGGCGGCGAAGTACGTGCCGCTCGAGCAGCTCTGCCTGTCCCCGCAATGCGGCTTCTCCTCCACGGTGGAGGGCAACGCCATCACGCAGGAGGAGCAGGTGGCGAAGCTGCGCCTGATCGTCCAGGTGGCGCAGGACGTCTGGGGCTGACCGAGGGGCAGGTCACGCCCCGAGGCGCTCGGCCAGCTCCGTCAGCGAGTCCACGGTGAGGTCCGCCGCCGGGTCGGTGGCCGGAGGCGGTGAGGCTTCGTCGCCTCGTTCGCGCGGCCGGTGCACGTACGCCGTGCGCAGGCCGGCGGCGCGAGCCGCCGCCAGGTCGTCGATGTGGGCGGCGACCATGAGCACCTGCTCGGGCGGCAGTCCCAGCAACTGCGCCGCGCCGAGGTAGGCCTCGGCGTCGGGCTTGTAGTGCCGGAACAGCTCGGCAGAGAGCACGGTGTCCCACGGCAGGCCGCCGTGCTTGGCCATGTCGACGAGGAGCGCGACGTTCCCGTTCGAGAGCGTGGCGATCACGTGCTGTCGCTTCAGGCGCACCAGACCTTCGACGGAGTCGGGCCACGGGTCGAGCCGGTGCCAGGCGTGCACCAGCTCAGCACGCACGTCGGCCGGGGTGTCCGGCACCCAGAACTCGGTGAGCAGCTCGTCGAGGGAGGCCCGATGCAGCCCGTCGAGGTTCGTCCAGGGCTGCTCCCCGCGGCGCACCCGGTCCATGGACGGGGCGTAGCGCCCGCGCCAGGCGTCGGCGAACGCCTCGGCGTCCACGACGTCACCGAGCAGCCGGCTCGCCTCGCGTGCCACCCCGGTGCGCCAGTCGACGACGGTGCCGAACACATCGAACACAAGAGCGCGTACGTCCACGGGGCGAGACTATGGCCTGGCGCAGCCGAGCCGCGTGCTGTCGGTAGGGTCGCGACGGTGGACGGGGGCCCCAGAGGGTGGGCCCGGCCGTTGTACGAGCGGGCGCTCGACGCGGCCGGGGCCGGTCCCGGCACTGCGCTGCTGGAGCTCGGCTGCGGATCCGGCGAGTTCGCGCGGGCAGCCGTCGAGCGGGGCGCGCTCGTCACGGGGATCGACTCCGACCGCACGGCCGTCTCGGTCGCGGCCGCAGCTGTGCCTGAGGCCGAGTTCCGGTTCGGCGACGCCCACGACCCGCCGCCGGGTCCGTTCGACGTCGTCGCCGCCGTGCAGCTGCTCCCACACGTGACCAACCCCGTCGTGGTGCTGCGGAGGGCCGCCTCGGTCGGCACGACGGTCGTGGTCACCGTGTGGGGACGTGACGAGGAGTGTGACGTTCGTGCCTTCGGCGAGGCACTGGCCAGATGGCTCCCGCCGCGCCGTGCCGCAGGTGGTCCGCCGCCCCTGACCGACCCCGACCGGCTGCGGAAGCTCATCGCGCTGGCGGGCCTGCAGGTCGCCACACTGCACGAGGTGGTGTGCCCGTTCGACTACGCCGATGCCGACGATCTGGTCGCTCCCGTACTCCGCTCAGCGATCGGACGGCGAGCGGCAGCGGTCGCCGGCCCCGACGCGGTCCGCCGGGCCCTCCTGGATCGGCTCGCGCGCCACCGCCTGGCCGACGGCGGGTATCGGCTGGAGAACGTCTTCCGGGTCTGTACGGTAATTCCCGTAAACGGCCATCAGTCACCTTGCTGAGATTTGATTCGCCGCTATTCGGCTTATGGACGCCGCGGGCGAAGGTGAGCTGACCTCCCGTCACCCGCAACCCGCGGGGAGTTTCGGGTGGAGTCGGGACGAGAGCGGGGTGACCCGCCGACGTCACGCGTCGTTGGTGTCACCCCGCTGTACCGCTTGCTGCCCGCCGTCGGCTAGTGCACTGCGTCGGCGTACCTCGTCTTCAGCAGGCTCTTGCAGTACTCGCCGTTGGTCTCGATCCCGATCCGCTGCAACCGCGCCCGCCGCAGATGCAGCGGCACCTGGGCGGTCGTGACCCGGCTGCCGTCGGCGTGGACGAGCAGCGGCGCATCGTCGCCGTGCGCCATCCCGATCGCCGTGCGCCGCTCCCGGAGCCGGTCCAGCTCCGGTGACGGCGGCACCGAGCCGAGGGTCAGCTCCGCGAGCTCGTCGGGACCGGCACCGGCGTCGACCAGAGGCCGGGCGACGCGGTCCTGGCCTGCGAGCGCGGCCTTGCGGAGGAACTGTGCGCGCAGATCGTCCAGCTCCGCGCCTGCCTCCTCCCCGAACGACCCGACGAACCCCGCCTGGGCGGCCACCCCGCCGTTGATCTCCGCCGAGGCGTGGTGGTCGGCGAGCGTCACGTCGGCCCGCGCAACCCCCGGCACCGCGGAAACGGCGTCGAAGGCGTCGGCGACCATCAGGAACGAGAAGTTCGGCGCGCAGAAGAAGGTGGGCAGCCGCAGGACGACGGTCGCCACAACTTCGGCAGCGCCGGTGGCGCCGCTCTCGGAGACGGTGCACGACTCGACGAAGTCGAGCTCTGTGATGGGCTCGTCCAGCTCCGGGTCGAGCACCGTCCCCAGCGCGGCCCACACCGCGTCCCGAAGCTCGGAACCGGGTGGGCAGTGCATCACGCCTGCGCCCCCGCGACGTCCTTGACGAGCTCCTCGCCCGGCTGGAGGTCGGCCCCCGCCGTGGTACGGATCTGGAGCTCCTCGGGAACCGGGATGTCGTAGAGCCGCGCTGCGTTGAGCCCGAGGATCTTCTTCTTCGTGTCGGTGGTGAGCTTCGCGTAGTCGGTGAATGCCTCGTCGTCGGGCATCTGCCAGTCGACGAACCCTTCGACCTGCCACTTCGGCACCCAGATGTTGTAGTCGCCGCCGAAGAGCATCTTGTCCTCGCCGACCCAGAACATGAGCTCACCGATGACCTTGGCGAAGAACTTCGGCCGGGCATGCATCAGGCCGCCGATCACCACCGACAGACCCGCGTAGACGTTGGGTTCCTGCACCGCCATGAAGCAGAAGTCCTCGATACGCGGCAGGCCCACGTGCTCCACGATGAAGTTCAGGTCGGTGAAGTCGGTGGCGGTCTGGTCCACGTCCGCGACGTCGAACGCGTCCTTGTTCAGCGGCCAGATCGTGGGCCCCTTGTGGACGTGGATGTTCTTGATGCCGAGCTCTTGGCACTTCTCCAGGAACCGGTAGGACTCGGGATCGGTGAGCTTCCAGCCCCGGGAGGCGCCGTTCCACTCCGCTGTGTAGAGCTTGACCCCCTTGAGCTGGTACTTCTCGGCGTCGGCCTCGAGCTCGGCCATGCCGGCGTCGCCGTCGCGTGGGTCGAAACGGCCGTTCACGATGAGCCGGTCACCCCACCGTTCGAGCAGCTCGGCATTCTTCGCCGCGGTGTTGAAGCCGGTGGTGTACCACTCCTTGAGGTACGTCGACTGGAAGATCGCGTGGTCGACGTGCCCCTCGGTGAACATGTCGCGCTCGAAATCCTCGGGCGTGACCTTCAGGTACTTCTCGTAGTCCCAGTGGGTCTC
>DASYES010000360.1:0-3266 GCA_036498885.1 Pseudonocardia sp. | reverse complement strand
CGCGCGGGGGCAGGGTGCCGGCTCGCCAGCGTGTGGTCGGGTGTGCACCAGCCGCAGGGTGTGAAGCCGAGCTCGATCGCCTCCCGCGCCGGAAGCGGGATCAACGCTTTCCCGGCCAGCGCCCGGCAGCCCTCCACGTGGTAGCGCGGCTGCTCATCGACCACGACGACCTCGTCGTCGAGGGCAGCGACCAGCGCGGACGCGGCGACGTCCGGCGGCTCCTCCGGCGGCTCACCCTCGGAGTCGGCCGTGGGGAACGTCGACTCGGCGGGGACGGGCTCAGCGGCGGTGGACTCGGGGGCGCCGGGTGCAGCGGGGTCGGCGGGACCTGCCGCCTTGCCGTCGTCGGCGGTCGCCGGCGCGGCGGACGAACCACTCGCGAGAGCGACGGTCGGGCCGATGTCCGCCGGCTTGCCGCTCTCCGCGGGGGCGCCCGCGGCTTCCGCCTTCTCCCCCGCAGCACTGTCGGCCCCGGTGCGCGCCGCGGTATCGGCATCGGCCGGCGTGCCGCGCTCGGCAGGCGACTTTTCGCCGGGGCCGCGCTCGGGGACCACAGGAGCGGCGCTCGTGGGGGCCTGCCGGGCGTTCATGGCCATGGTGGACTCGAGGGCCGAGGTGTCGGTGGGCTTCGCCGCACCCGTGGCGGCGGGGGTGGTCCCGACCGGCTTCTTGTCCTGAACCTCGCCCGTGCCCGCGCTGTCCTCGTTCACGGTGTCCTGGCCCTGCGCGTGCTCGGGCTGCCCCGCCGGAGCGGAGGGAGCGGCGGCCACGGACTCGCGCGCCGGTGCCTGGCCCGCGTCCTTCGCCGCGGCGGGCGGGGTCGCGGGAGATCCGCCGGCGCCGTGCGCGGGCTCGAAACCAGAGCCGGAACCGGCGTCGCCGGTCGCGTTGGGGTCGCCCGACGGCGGGGTGGAGGAGGGGCGATCCCCACCGTTTTTGGTTACGCTGAGTGACGAATTACTGCTCGATGGGCTGATTCCGTCAGGAGCGCTGGACGGTCGCTCGCCAGAGCCGGACGGTTGCACTGCCGGCATGACCACCGTCTGAGTACCGTCCATCAGCCGGTCGAACCGGTCGTCGGAGGCGCCCTGAGCGGCACCGTTGACGGCCGGACTCCCTGGTCCGGCATCGCCGGACGTGGGAATGACCGGCAGAACCTCGGTGACCGGCTCGATGTCGGGCATGCCCGGTGCGGCGCCGTTGCCTCCCGCGGCCACGGCACCCGCCTTGACCGCGTTGCGGCGCTGAAGCCAGTCGACCAGCAGGACTGCCGCCGCAGCGACACTGACCCCCACGGACACCCAGGCCCACAGCACGCTGCCGGACAGCAGCGCGACCACCAGCAGGCCGAAGGCTAGAAGGACCAGGAGCAGGACCAGGAGCAGCACGATTCTCTCCGTGTGCGGCGGTGCGGCGTAGCCCGCCACACCGCCCGTGTAGGTCTCGGTCAGCTACCGGCGTCAGCCCGCTGGCCGTAGCCAGTGGACGCGTACCCGCCGTTCGAGCTGGACCGGCTGTCGGACGGTGCCGCGGACCCACGCTCACCCAGGTCCCTGAGCTGGGACTCCAGGTAAGTCTTGAGCCTGGTGCGGTACTCACGCTCGAACGTGCGCAGCTCGTCGATCTTCTTCTCGAGCACCGACTTGTCGCGGGTGATCGTGCCGATGATCTCCGCCTGCTTGCGCTCGGCGTCGCCGACCAGCGTGGCGGCCTTGTCGCGCGACTGGCGCTCCAAGGTCTCCGCCCTGGTACGGGCGTCGTTCAGCATCGTCTCGGCCCGCGAGCGGGCGTCGTTGACGAGACCGTCGGACTTGGTGCGGGCGTCCGACAGGAGCTGCTCGGACTTGGTGCGGGCGTCGCTGAGCATCGCGTCGGCCTCGGACTTGGCCTCGGCGGTGAGCCGCTCGGCCATCTCCTGGGCCATGCTCAGGACCTTGGCCACCTGCACGTGGTGGTCGCCCTGGTCAGCGGGGTCGACCAGCGACTGCGGGCCCAAGCGCGGGGGCTCCATCTGGCGCATGGACGGTGGCTCGACCTGCCGCTGGATCTGCTGCGTCGGGGGCGACACAGGCGCCCCCAGCGGAGCCTGCGGGCGCGAACGGGCGTCCTCCAGGTCGGCCTGTGCGTTGCCGAGGCGCTGTTCGAGCTGGGAAACCTGCTCGCGGAGATCCTCGTTCTCCTCGATCAGGCGGGCCAGCTCGGCCTCGACCAGGTCGAGGAACGCGTCGACCTCGTCCTCGTTGTACCCCCTCTTGCCAATGGGGGGTTTGCTGAACGCGACGTTGTGGACGTCGGCGGGCGTCAGCGGCATCGGATCACCTCATGCAGTCCTCGGCGGCGGCACCGTGTGTGACTGGGGCTCACAACGGCGTCGGCTGGGCAACGTTCATCAGTATGAACACGACCAACAGCAGAACCATAATCGATAAGTCCAGCCCCACGCCGCCGATTCGGACGACGGGGATCACTCTGCGCAACAACTTCACAGGCGGGTCGGTGGCTGTGAAGATCAGTTCCAGCGCCACTGCGCTCGGACCTCCCGGCACCCACTGCCGGGCGAAGCTGCGTACGAGCTCCGCCACGATGCGCCCGATGAGCAGCAACCAGAAGAAGAACAGCACGTAGTACACGACGAACTGGATGGCGAGGGGCACGCCCTCAATCCTGGCGGAAGATGCCGCGTTCTGCGAGTCTGCGGGCGTCGTCGGCGGACACCTCGACGTCGGCGGGTGTGAGTAGGAAGACCCTGTTCGTGACCTTGTCGAAGCCGCCGCGTAGCGCGAAGACGAGGCCGGCGGCGAAGTCCACGAGCCGCTTGGCCTCTGCGGCGTCCAGCTCGGAGAGATTCATGATCACCGGCACCCCGTCGCGGTAGCGCTCGCCGATCGTGCGAGCCTCCTTGTAGCTGCGCGGGTGCAAGGTGGTGATCCGAGCCAGCGCGGCGGCCCCACGGGCCGCGCGGTCGCGCTGCTCGGGCACGGTGGGAGTGACGGGCACGGGCCGTGCGGGTTCGCGGTGCATGGCAGCCTCCGGATCGATCGCGAGCGCACCCCTGACCACGGGGCCCATGCCGGACGGGCTCCCAGGATGGGCTGCGGCGCTGCGGGCGGCGGCCCGGTCCACGGCGACCGGACGCGGCGTACGCCGGTCCCAGTCGCCGTCGTAGCGGTCGCGCTGAGGCTCGTCCTCGTAGGTGAAGCGGTCGTCCCACCGGTCGTCGGTGTACTCCCGCGAGGACCGGTTGGAGCGCCGAGCGTCGGCGAACC
>DASYES010000359.1:0-6521 GCA_036498885.1 Pseudonocardia sp. | reverse complement strand
CTGCCGAAGGAGCCGCAGGTCGACCGGGACGTCCCCTTCGCGGAACTCAAGGTCGGCACGCAACGACAGGGCGGTGTGCGGTGAAGCTCGTCCTCGAACCGGAGCAGCAGGAGCTGCGCTCCACCGTCCGCAGGTTCCTCGCCGACCGGTCGCCGTCGGCGAAGGTGCGCGAGGCAATGGCGTCCGACCGCGGTTACGACGCGGATCTGTGGAGCCGGATGGCCGGGTTGGGGGTCCTCGGGCTGGTCGTGCCCGAGGAGCTCGGCGGAGCAGGGGCAGGGCACGTCGAGCGGTCCGTGGTGCTGGAGGAGCTGGGGCGGGCGCTGACGCCGTCGCCCTTCCTTTCCTCGGCGGTGCTCGCCACCGATGCCCTGCTCGCGCTCGACGACGACGCCGCACGCACCGAGCTGCTGCCGCGGCTGGCCGCCGGCGAGCTCGCGGCCACGGTAGCGGTCGCCGAAGGCGGAGCCGGGTGGGATCGCGAGGGTGGTTCCACCACCGCCTCCGAGCGCGGCGGTCACTGGGCGATCGACGGTACGAAGACGCTCGTCCTCGCCGGCGACACCGCAGACCTGGTGCTCGTCTACGCCCGCACGCCGGGCGGCCCGGGCTGGTTCGCCGTCGACGGCGATGCCGCTGGTCTCACCCGCACGGCCCTGACTGGCCTCGACCCGACCCGTCGGCTCGCCCGGCTCACGTTCGCCGCCACCCCGGCGCGCCCGCTGGCCTCCGCCGAACCGGCGGCGGCGCTCGATCTCGTGGGCGACCTCGCCGCCGTCGCACTGGCCGCTGAGCAGCTCGGCGGAATGCAGCGGGCGATGGAGCTGACCGTCGACTACGCGAAGGTGCGCGTGCAGTTCGGCCGGCTCATCGGCTCCTACCAAGCGGTGAAGCACGGCTGTGCCGACATGTACAGCGCGTGGGAGCACGCGGTCTCGGTGGTGCGGTACGCGACATGGGTGGCCGACCACGACCGCTCCGAGCTGCCGCTGGCGGCCGCACTCGCGCAGACCTACGTCGGTCCGGCCTACTTCGCGACGACGACCGGGATGGTGCAGTACCACGGCGGGGTCGGCTACACGTGGGAGCACGACGCGCACCTCTACTACAAGCGGGCCAAGAGCTCCGAGCTGCTGTTCGGGGGCCCGGCGCTGCACCGCGCGCAGCTCGCCGACCGGCTCGGCGTGTGAGGGAGGAGATCGAATGAGCGACGAGGTCCTGCTCACCAGCCGCGACGGCGGCGTGCTGACCATCACGCTGAACAGGCCGGAACGCAAGAACGCGATCAACGCCGACCTGTGGGCCGCGCTACGCGAGAATCTCAGCGCCGCAGGCGACGACCCCGAGGTGCGGGCGATCGTGATCACCGGAGCGGGCGGGGACTTCTGCTCGGGCGCGGACCTCTCCGATGGGGTCAGCGCGGGGCACCCGCTGGCCCGGATGCGCGGAATCAACGACGTGGCCCTGCTGCTGCACGAGCTGCCCGTCCCGGCGATCGCGAAGGTCGACGGGGTCGCGGTCGGTGCAGGCTGGAATCTCGCGCTGGGCTGCGACCTGGTGGTCTCCACCCCTGGCGCGCGGTTCTCCCAGATCTTCGCCCGGCGCGGGCTCTCCCTGGACTTCGGCGGATCCTGGCTACTGCCGAAGCTGGTCGGGTTGCAGCAGGCGAAGCGGCTCGCGCTGCTCGCCGAGATGATCGATGCCGCGGAGGCGCACCGGCTGGGACTGGTGACCTGGGTGGTCGAGCCGGCGGAGATCGACGCCTTCGTCACCGACCTCGGCAACCGGCTGGCCGCGGCCCCGCCGGTGGCGATCGCCCAGTCCAAGGCGCTGCTCAACGAGGGCGCCGACCGCACGATGCGCGACGCACTCGCCAGCGAGGCGCGCACCCAGACGATCAACTTCGCCACCGCGGACGCGCCTGCGGCCTTCGAGGCCTTCACGGCGAAGACGGACCCGGTGTTCACCGGGGAGTGGGCGGTCCGATGACGGAGTACAGCGAGATCCTGCTCGACGTGGCCGACGGGGTCGCCACGATCACCCTGAACCGGCCGGGCCGGCTCAACGCGTTCACCACGACGATGGCCCGCGAGCTCGTGGCGGCGTTCGATGCGACCGACACCGATGACGAGGTCCGAGTCGTCATCATCACGGGTGCGGGGCGCGGGTTCTGCGCCGGTGCCGACCTCGGGCGCGGGGGGAGCACCTTCGACGCCACCGACGAGACCAGGGCTGCCGAGCGGGCAGACTTCGAGACGGTCGGCGGGATGCCGCGCGACGGCGGCGGGTTCGTGTCGCTGCGCATCGCCGCGTCGCGCAAGCCGGTGATCGTGGCGGTCAACGGCCCGGCCGTCGGCGTGGGTGCCACGATGATCCTTCCGGCCGATATCCGGCTGGCAGGGGAGTCGGCGAAGTTCGGGTTCGTGTTCGCCCGCCGGGGCCTGGTGCCGGAAGCCGCGTCGAGCTGGTTCCTGCCGCGGGTGGTCGGGATCTCGAAGGCGATGGAGTGGGTGGCCACCGGCCGGGTGTTCCCGGCGGCCGAGGCGCTGGCCGGCGGGCTGGTCTCGCAGGTGGTGCCGGACGCCGAGCTGCTGGCGACCGCCCGCTCGATCGCCGCGGAGATCGTGGAGAACACCTCTGCGGTGTCGGTGGCGCTGTCGCGGCAGATGCTGTGGTCGATGCTCGGTGCCTCGACGCCGTGGGAGGCGCACCGCGTCGACTCGGCGGCGATCTTCCGGCTCGGTCAGGCCCCGGACGCCGTGGAAGGCGTCACGTCGTTCCTGGAGAAGCGCCCGCCGAAGTTCCCCGGCCGGGTCGGCGACTACCTCGACGTCGTGCCGGCGTGGCCGACCCGTCCGGCGGACATGCCGTGACCGCGCCGCTGTTCGATCTGACCGGGCACGTCGCGCTGGTCACCGGCGGCAACTCGGGAATCGGGCTCGGCATGGCTCACGGGCTCGGGCAGACCGGCGCCGACGTCTGCATCTGGGGCACGAACGTCGAGCGCAACGAGGCGGCGGTGCAGGAGCTGGCGAAGCACGGCACGCGTGTGCGGGCGATCCGGTGCGACGTCGGTGACGAGGCCGACGTGCAGGCGGGATTCGCGGAGACGATCGAGCACTTCGGCCGCGTCGACTCGTGTTTCGCCAATGCGGGCGTGGGTGGCGCGGGCACGAGGTTCGTCGAGACGAGCCTGGAGGACTTCCGCGCGGTCACCCGGGTCAATCTCGACGGTGCGTTCCTCACGCTGCGGGCCGCCGCAGCGCACATGGTCGAGCGCGGCGGCGGGGGAGTGCTCGTCGGTACCTCGAGCGTGTCGGCGGTCCACGGTGCGCCCCGCGGCCAGGCCTACGCCGCGAGCAAGGCAGGCCTCACCGCGATGATCAAGGCCTGCGCTGTCGAGCTGGCGCGGTACGGCATCAACGCGCACTCGATCGTCGCGGGCTGGACCGAGACCCCACTGGCCTCGCCGAAGCTGCACGACGAGACGTTCGAACGGAACGTGATGAAGCGGATGCCGCACCGGCGCTGGGGTGAGCCGCGGGACTTCGCCCGGCTCGCCGTCTACCTGGCGTCGGGCACCGGTGGTTTCCACACCGGCGATTCCATCGTCGTCGACGGGGGTTACTCGATCTTCTGATCGAGCGCCGCGTCGGGGGCGCACTTCAGCAGCCGGTGCAGCTGCAGTGCCACCTGCATCTCCAGGGCGCCCCTGGGCGACCGCCAGGCAGGGCCGCCGAGCACGTGATCGACGCGGTCCAGCCGCTGGTAGGCGGTGTTGACGTGCACCCCGAGCCGCCGGGCGGCGGCCGGCGGGTTCTGGCCGCACGCGAAGTACTGGCGGACGGTCTCGACGAGCCGCGCGTGATGCTCGTGGTCGTAGCGCAGGAGTGGTCCGAGAGTGCGGGCCAGTAGCTCCTGCACCTGCGCGGGCTCGGGGTTCTCCAGCACCGTGCCGAGCACCCCGAGCTCCGCGATGTCCGCGGCGCCGCCCTCGCGCCCCAGCGCGAGAAGCAGAAGCTGGCAGCGCGCGGCGTCGCGGTGCAGGCTGCGGACGGCGGCAGCGGAGTCGGCAGGACCCGCTCCACCGGCGGTCACCGTGCATCCGGTGGCCCGGCCGAGGTCGGCCGCCGCTTCGCGCGCCGCGGTGCCGGGAGGCATGTCCGGTACGAGCAGCACCGCGTGGCCGCCGTGTTCCCCGGCGATCCCGCCGCGGGCCGCCGCGAACTCGGCGGCCGCAGTGGCCATGGCCCGGCGCGGGACGCCGGGGGCCGCGGCCACCACGACGGCATGCGGGCGCGTGAAGTCGATCCCGCCCAGCCGGTCCGCCCTCCGCCGGAACGCCGTCCAGTCCGGGGACCGTTCCGCGAGCAGGTCCTCGACCAGCTCGGCCCGCAGCTCCTGCGTGACGAGAGCGGTCTGGCGCTCCATGAGGAGCAGCAACGCGGCGGTCTGGGAGGCACGTTCGAGCGTGCGCGTATCGGCCTCGGCGAGTGGTCCGCAACGGCCGAACATCAGCCGGCCGAACGTCTCGGTTCCGGCGCGGACCGGGACGTCCCGGATCTCCACGGGTGGCTCGGCCCGGCCGGTGAGCACGTCCTCCGAACGGGGCGCGCCCGGAACGCTCGCCATCGCGAGCACGGCGCCCGAGCCCGACACGACGACGACCGCTCCGTCGAGGATGCGGGCCAGGGTCCGGGTGAACTCCGGCATGCCGACGCGGGTGAGTGCCATCGGCATCAGCTGCTCGTGTACCCGCCCGGCGCGTTCCAGTGCCTGCCGTTGTGATCGCAGCTGCGCGTTCGCAGCGCGCAGCTCGGCCGATGCGGCCTCCACACGCTCGAACAGGCGGGCGTTCTCGATCACGATGGACGCGTGGGCGGCGAGCGAGGTGAGCATCGAGATCTCGGCCAGGTCGAAGGTGCGCTCGTGGCGGTTGGCTGCGAACAGCGCCCCGACGACCGCCGTGCCGAGCTTGATGGGTACTCCTGCGATGGCGACGATGTCGTCCTCCGCGACCGCCGCCGCGACGAGGGGGTCGCGGCGCATCCTCGGATCGGTCCGGTAGTTCGCGGTGGCGAGGGGCTGACCGGACTGAATGACGTAGCCGCCGACACCGAAGCCCGGACGCTGGCGCACCGACTCGATCGGGCGCGTCCGGGTGCCGGACGTGACACGCATGTAGGCGTCGCCGGTGGTCTGGTCGATGAGCGCGATGTAGGTGGAGTCACAGGCCAGCAGCGTGCGGGAACGCTCGACGATCGTGGTGAGCACGGCGTCGCTGCCGCGTAGTGAGGTGAGGTCGCGGGCGGTCTCGTAGAGGACCTGCGCCTCCCGTTCCTGACGGGCCCGCCGGTCGAGCAGAGTGCGGATCCGTCGGGCGTCGGTGACCGCTCGCGCCAGCAGGTCGCCGTCCGGCCCGTCCGGCGCCGCGTCGCGCACCAGTGCCTCGAGCTCCTCGATCGGCGCCTCGTCGGAGAGGAACTGCATGATGCGGGACAGCACGCCGGTGACGGTGGAGCTCCCGGCGGGTGCGTCGGCGGTGAGGGACATCGGTGACCTCCTGTCGCACGGGCGCAGGCCGGACCGCGAGGTCAGGCGATGGTCATGCCGCCGTCCACGGCCAAGGTCTGGCCGGTGACGTAGCCGGCGGCGTCGCTCGCGAGGAACACGACAGTGGTGGCGAGCTCGGCAGGGTCGCCCATTCGGCCCATCGGAACCCGCTGCAGCTGCTGCTCGAGGTAGCCGGGCCTGTACTGCTCGGTCATCTCGGAGCTGAAGAAGCCGGGTGCCAGAGCGTTGACCCGGATCCCCCGGCGCCCGCTCCACTGCTGGGCGAGATCGCGCGTCAGCCCGATCAACCCGGCCTTGCTGGCCGAGTACGCGGCCTGGGGCAGGCCGGCCGTGGTGAGCCCGAGGACGCTCGAGATGTTGATGATGCTGCTGCCCGGGCGCATGACGCGTCCGCAGGCCTGGGCCATCCAGTAGCAACCGTTGAGGTTGACGTCGAGGACCTGCTCGAACTCCTCGGGGGTCTCCCGCAGCGCCGGCACGGCGGTGCCGATGCCGGCGTTGTTGACCAGGACGTCGACCCGCCCGAACTCGGCCATCGCCGCCTCGACGAGAGCCTGGCAGTCGCTCGGGCTCGACACATCCGTCGGCACGGTGATCGCGCGCCGCCCGGCGGCCTCGACGAGCTTGCGGGTGATGTCGAGCCGGTCCGCGCGGCGCGCGCCCATGACGAGATCGGCACCTGCCTCGGCGAGGCCCTGCGCGAACGCCACGCCGAGCCCGGAGGACGCCCCGGTGACGATCGCGACGCGCCCCGCAAGCGAGAACCGGTTCACCATCGCTGTCATCTGTGGCCCTCCCAGGGCAAATGATCGTTAGTCGACACTAAGTACGGGGCGTGCAGTGGTCAATCCGCCAGGTGATCCAGCGTGAAGGGGCTAGCCACCGGCGGCCGGTAGAAGCTCCTCGACGGGTATCTGATCGAGGATGCGCTGCAGCTGCAGGCCGAG
>DASYES010000358.1:0-4173 GCA_036498885.1 Pseudonocardia sp. | reverse complement strand
CGCGTTCGAGCGGCGCAGCGACGTCAGCGTGGACGAGTGCCTGGCGATGGCCGCCGGGAAGACCGGATCGCTCCTGGCCGCGAGCGCCGAGGTCGGGGCGCTGCTGGCCGGCGCCTGCCCCGCGGTCACCGCGGCGCTGCGCACCTTCGGTGCCGAGGTCGGTGCCGCGTTCCAGCTCGTCGATGACCTGCTCGGGATCTGGGGGGACCCGACGGTCACCGGCAAGCCGGTGTTGTCAGACCTGCGCTCGCGCAAGAAGTCGCTTCCGGTGACGTACGCGGTGCACCACGGCGGTGCGGCCGGGGTGGAGCTCGCGTGCTGGCTCGCCGGGAGCGGAAACGACGAGAAGGACCTGCGACGGGCGGCTGCGCTCGTCGAGACCGGCGGGGGCCGCGACTGGGCCGCCGCCGAGGCGCGCAGGCGCATGTCGCTGGCGGAGAAGGCCCTCGCCGGCGTCGACATCCCCCCTGTCGCCCGTGCCGAGCTCGTCGCCCTCGGCCGCCACCTCACCGACCGGGAGTTCTGATGACCCTCACGGCGCCCGAGACCACCTCCCGCAGCCTGCACTCGGCCCTCGACGCCGCAGTCGGCTTCCTGCGCACCCAGCAGGATCAGCAGGGCTGGTGGAAGGGCGAGCTCGAGACCAACGTGACGATGGACGCCGAGGATCTGCTGCTACGGGAGTTCCTCGGCATCCGCGAGGACCAGGAGACCGAGGAGGCCGCCCGCTGGATCCGCTCCCAGCAGCGTGCGGACGGCACGTGGGCGAACTTCCGTGGCGGCCCCGGCGACCTGTCGACCACCATCGAGGCCTGGGTGGCGCTGCGGCTGGCCGGTGATCCGCCGGATGCGGAGCACATGCAGCGCGCGCAGAAGTTCGTGCTCGCCTGGGGCGGGGTGGAGAACAGCCGGGTCTTCACCCGGATCTGGCTCGCGCTGTTCGGGCTGTGGTCCTGGGACGACCTGCCCGACATGCCACCCGAGATGATCTTCCTGCCGCGCTGGTTCCCACTCAACGTTTACGACTGGGCCTGCTGGGCACGCCAGACCGTGGTCCCGCTTACCGTCGTCGCCACCCTGCGGCCGGCGCGGCCGTTGCCGTTCGGCATCCAGGAGCTGCGCTGTCCGCAGGAACGGCTCACCCCGGGGCAACGGCAGGCGGCCCGGCCACGACGGGCACCGTTGTGGTCCTGGCCGGGCGCATTCCAGCGGCTCGACAAGGTGTTGCACCGCTACTCCCGCAACCCCGTGCGGCCGCTGCGCAGGCTGGCGATGCGCCGGGCCGCCGAGTGGGTGCTCGCCCGCCAGGAGGCCGACGGCTCCTGGGGCGGCATCCAGCCGCCGTGGGTGTACTCGCTGCTCTGCCTGCACCTGCTCGGCTACCCGATGGACCATCCCGCGATGAAGGCCGGCATCACCGGGCTCGACGGGTTCCTGGTCCGCGAGCAGACACCCGACGGGTGGGTCCGCAGGCTCGAGGCCTGCCAGTCGCCCGTGTGGGACACCTGCCTGGCCGTCACGGCGCTGCTGGACGCCGGCGCCACGCCCGACGATCCGGCCGTGGTGCGCGCCGCGGACTGGATGCTCGCCGAGGAGATCCACGTCACCGGGGACTGGTCGGTGCGCAGGCCGCACCTCGCGCCGGGCGGGTGGGCGTTCGAGTTCGACAACGACGGATACCCGGACGTCGACGACACCGCCGAGGTCGTGCTGGCGCTGCGCCGGGTCGCCCACCCCGAGCCCGAACGGCTGCGTGCCGCCGTGGACCGCGGGGTCGACTGGGCGGTCGGCATGCAGTCGCAGGACGGCGGCTGGGGCGCGTTCGACGCCGACAACACCCGCGAGATCATCACGAAGCTGCCCTTCTGCGACTTCGGCGCCGTGATCGACCCGCCGTCCGCCGACGTCACCGCGCACATGGTGGAGATGCTCGCGGCCGAGGGCCTCTCGGGCTCCGATGCATGCCGGCGCGGCGTCTCGTGGCTGTTCGCCGCCCAGGAGGACGACGGGTCGTGGTTCGGCCGGTGGGGCGCCAACCACGTGTACGGGACGGGCGGGGTCGTGCCGGCCCTCATCGCCGCCGGGGTCCCCGAGTCGTCACCGGCCATCCGCGCCGCGGTGCGCTGGCTGGAGCTGCACCAGAACCCCGACGGCGGCTGGGGCGAGGACCTGCGCTCCTACGCCGACCCGGCGTGGATCGGGCGTGGCACCTCCACGGCGTCCCAGACGGCGTGGGCGCTGCTGGCACTGCTGGCTGCCGGTGAGCGTTCGACGGCCGTCGAGCGCGGTGTGCAGTGGCTGGTCGACACGCAGCTCGAGGACGGCTCGTGGGACGAGCCCGAGTTCACCGGCACCGGGTTCCCTGGCGCCTTCTACATCAACTACCACCTCTACCGGATGGTGTTCCCCATCTCCGCACTCGGACGTTACCTGGGCACCGACCGATGAGGAGCCCCGTCGTCTGCACCCCGCTCCTGGCGGAGCGCCTCGCCGTCGGCAGTCGACCCGGCGCCCAGGTCCTCCGCACGGGCATCGGCCCTCGCCGCTCGCGTCCCGCCGCGCAGCGGATCGCCGCGGGCGGTGCCCGGCCGGTCCTCGTCGCGGGGGTGGCGGGAGCGCTCGACGCCCGGTTGCGACCCGGCGACCTGGTGGTCGCGGACGAGGTGCGAGGCGACGGGATCGAACCGACCGTGGTGCCGACCGCGGTGCCGCTGGCGGCCGCGCTGCGCCGGGCGGGCCTGCGCGTGCACGTCGGCCCGGTCTTCTCCAGTCCGTCCGTCGTCGACGGTGACCGGCGCACCGAGCTCGCCCGGACCGGAGCCCTGGCCGTCGACATGGAGTCGGCCTGGCTCGCCGGTGCGGCGGCGGGTGGCCCCTTCGCCGTGGTCCGCGCGGTCGTCGACACGCCGGATGCGCCGCTGTACCGACCGTCCACGCTCGTGCACGGCCTGGGCGCGCTCCGGTCCCTGCGCCGCGCGGCGCCCGCCCTGGACGACTGGCTGGCCGCCACCGCACCGCGCACGGTCGAGCTCGCCGAGCCCCGGTCGTTCTGCGCGGGCGTCGAGCGCGCCATCGACGTCGTCGACCGGGCCCTCGACCGCTACGGGGCACCGGTCTACGTGCGGCGCCAGATCGTGCACAACGCCCACGTGGTGCGCGGGCTGGAACGCCGTGGGGCGGTGTTCGTCCAGGAGGTCGAGGAGATCCCCCGCGGCGCGGTCGCCGTGCTCGCCGCGCACGGGGTCGCCCCCGCCGTGCGCGCGCAGGCCAGGGGACGCGATCTCTCGGTGATCGATGCGACCTGCCCGCTCGTCGCGAAGGTGCACTCCGAGGTGCGCCGCTACTCCGAGCGCGGCGACACGGTGTTCCTCATCGGCCACGCCGACCACGAGGAGGTCGAGGGCACCGTCGGGGAGGCTCCGGAGCAGGTGGTGGTCGTCGAGGACGTCGCCGCTGCGCGATCGGTGCAGCCCCGGGACGCGCACCACGTGGCCTTTGCGATGCAGACCACACTCGCCGCCGACGAGGCCGAAGAGATCGCGGTGGTGCTGCGCGACCGCTTCCCCGGGCTCGCGGGCCCGCGGCGCGACGACATCTGCTACGCCACCACCAACCGCCAGCGCGCGGTGCGCGCCGTGGCGCAGAAGGCCGACCTGGTGCTCGTCGTCGGCTCGCCGAACTCCTCGAACTCGCTCCGCCTCGTCGAGGTGGCCGGGCGCGAGGGCGCACCTGCCCACCTCGTCGACGACGTCGGCGAGCTCGATCTGCGCTGGCTCGCCGGGGTGCACCGGGTCGGCATCACCGCCGGTGCGTCCGCACCCGACCACCTCGTCGACGAGGTGGTCTCCTGCCTCTCCGGTCTCGGGCCGGTGACCGTCACCACGGCCACCACCGGGACCGAGGACGTCTCATTCACCCTGCCCAAGGAGGTGAGCTGATCATGCCCATGCCCATGCGCCAGTCCATTCGACTCGCCGCGTACCTGATGAAGCAGAAGATCAAGCGCGTGGAGAAGTTCCCGCTGCTCGTCGAGCTGGAGCCGCTGTTCGCCTGCACTCTCAAGTGCGCAGGCTGCGGCAAGAGCGAACAGCCCGCGGCGCTGCTCAAGCAGCGGATGTCGGTCGAACAAGCCGTCGGCGCGATCGAGGAGAGCGGCGCACCGATGGTCTCCAT
>DASYES010000357.1:0-5411 GCA_036498885.1 Pseudonocardia sp. | reverse complement strand
GACCAGGGCCGGCCGGTGGTCGACGGCCTGGTTCCAGACCGCCCGAGCCCCGTCGTAACCGGCCTCACCCGGCAGCAGAACCGAGCCCTCGATCCGCTCTCGCAGTTCCTCCGCGGCCCGCCTCGCGGACACAGCAGAATCCTCCGGAATGACACACCTCCCGGCAAGAAAGGAACGATTCAGGAATTCGGGCGCCGGCAATTCCCCGCTCGGACCCACTCACTCGACCGTACACGAGCCACCGACCCCCTGAGCACGAAAACATCGAGTTCCGATCACTCCCGGAATTTCCGCGCGAGACAAAAAATCCCGGTCGAACGAGCGGCACTCCCGTCGGATAGATCCGGACGAGAGTGCCGCTGGTCCATGGGGACTGCGGAGAACACGGCCCGGATCAGCGTGCTCAGTACACGAGCGCGCCCCGCCCCGCTGCCCGCTCCAACGAACGGGGCGGTCGTTCGATGGGTCTGGACCGTCGTGCCGTTCGTTCGCGAACGGGCCTCAGTGCGCCAGCACGACCTTGCCCAGCTCCGCGGGTGAGGCCAGTAGCGGGTGGGACGGCAGTACGCGGACCGTGTAGCCGGTGAGACCGGCGTGCGGGAGCTTCACCACCGCTTCGAAACGCGCGCCCATCCCGTCCGCATCGCCGACGTGCTGCATCGCCACGGTCACCGCGTCAGCGAGGTCGTCGGTGTGGCCGACCCGTCCCACCACAACCTCCACGATGACGTCCGACGGGGCGAGTCCGGCGAGCTCCACGGCGGCACGCACCGTCATGGGCGCCCCGACCTCAGGGGTGTCCGGCAGCCCGGAGGCGTCGACGCCGGTCACACTCACGCGCGTCCACGCGGCGTTGAGAAGGGCGCGATAGGCGGCCAGCTCCCTGGCGGGCCCGTAGTCGTCGGCCACGATCCGGGCGACCGACCGGCCGGCGGGGGCGTACCAGTCCTCCACGTACTCGCGCACCATCCGGGTGGCTTGGACCTGGGGACGAAGCGTGGTGAGCGTGTGGCGCACCAGCGCCGTCCAGCGCGCGGGCACACCATCGGTGCGCTCGTAGAACGTCGGGGCCACCTGCGTGGCGAGCAGCTCGTAGAGCGCGTTGGCCTCGAGGTCGTCGCGCCGCGCCGGGTCTTCGATCCCGTCGGCGGTGGGGATGGCCCACCCGTTGGCACCGTCGTAGAACTCGTCCCACCAGCCGTCGCGGATCGAGAGGTTGAGCCCCCCGTTCAGCGCCGACTTCATCCCCGACGTGCCGCACGCCTCCAGCGGGCGCAGCGGGTTGTTCAGCCACACGTCACAGCCCCAGTACAGGTAGCGGGCCATCGACATGTCGTAGTCGGGCAGGAACACGATGCGGTGCCGCACCGCCGGATCGTCGGCGAAGCGGACGACCTCCTGGATGAGTGCCTTGCCACCGTCGTCGGCGGGGTGGCTCTTGCCGGCGACGACGAGCTGCACCGGACGGTGCGGGTCGAGCAGCAGATCACGCAGCCGGTCCTTGTCGCGCAGCATCAGGGTGAGCCGCTTGTAGGTGGGCACGCGCCGGGCGAACCCGACGGTCAGCACCTCCGGGTCGAACACCTGGTCGATCCAGCCCAGCTCGGGCGTCGACGCCCCGCGCTGCAGCCACGCCTCACGGACGCGGCGCCGAACCTCGGAGACGAGGCGGGCACGCAACGCGCCGCGCAGCTCCCAGAGCGCCTCGTCGGACACCGGCTCGTGCGAGGGCTGCGCGGCCATGACCCCATGCCCGGGTTCACCGAGCAGCGCCGTGACCTCCCTGGCCTCCCACGTGTGGCCGTGCACGCCGTTCGTGACGGAGCCGATCGGCACCTCGTCGGCGTCGAAGCCCTCCCAGAGCCCGCCGAACATGCTGCGCGAGACCCGCCCGTGCAGCCGCGAGACGCCGTTGGCACGCTGGGCCAGCCGCAGCCCCATGTGCGCCATGTTGAACATGTTCGGGTTCTCCTCGGCGCCCAGCGCGAGGATCCGATCCATCGGCACCCCGGGGAGCAGGGTGTCGGAGAAGTAGTGCTGCACCATGTCGACGGGGAACCGGTCGATGCCGGCCGGCACCGGGGTGTGGGTGGTGAAGACGGTGCCGGCGCGGACGGCGGCGACGGCCTCGTCGAAGGTGAGGGGCTGCACACCGGCTTCCGAACGGGCCAGCAGCTCGCGGATGCGCTCCAGCCCCAGGTAGCCGGCGTGCCCCTCGTTGGTGTGGAACACCTCGGGCTCGGCGTGGCCGGTGACCGCGCAGAACGCGCGCACGGCACGCACCCCACCGACGCCGACGAGGATCTCCTGCCGGATGCGGTGATCCTGGTCGCCCCCGTAGAGCCGGTCGGTGACGCTGCGGTAGTCGGGCTCGTTCTCCTCGATGTCGGAGTCGAGCAGCAGGAGCGGCACCCGGCCGATGGCCGCCTGCCACACCCTGGCCCGCAGGGTGCGCCCCGCCGGCATGGCCACGTCGATGAGCACGGGCTGTCCGTCGGCGTCCGTGAGCAGCTGCAGCGGGAGACCCTGGGGGTCGAGCACCGGGTAGTGCTCGAGCTGCCAGCCGTCCAGCGACAAGGACTGCCGGAAGTACCCCGACCGGTACAGCAGCCCCACCCCGATCAGCGGCACGCCCAGGTCGGAGGCGGCCTTGAGGTGGTCACCGGCGAGTACGCCGAGCCCACCGGAGTAGTTCGGCAGCACCTCGCTGACGCCGAACTCCATGGAGAAGTAGCCGACGGCCGCGGGCAGGCTGGGGTCGTCCTCGTGCTCGAGCTGGTACCAGCGCGGCTCCTGCAGGTAGCTCTCCAGGTCGTCGGCCAGCTCCCGGACCGTGACGACGGTGTCGGCGTCCTTGGCGAGCTCGCCGAAGCGCGCCGAGGAGATCTCGCCCAGCAGCCGCACGGGGTCGTGTCCCGCCCGTTCCCAGGCGTCCGGGTCGAGGGCGGCGAAGAGGTCCTGCGTCGGCGGGTGCCAACTCCACCGCAGATTGGTCGCCAGGGTCTGTAGCGGTGCCAGCGGCGCTGGCAGCTGGGCGCGTACGGTGAACCGCCGGAGAGCTCTCACGGCGGGAACCATAGATGAATGGATTCCGTGATCGGTCAAGCGTTGTGAGGCCATCCGCCGCGCGGCCCGCGGCGGGGGCGACCGAGGCGCTGCGCCGACGCGGCTTCGTCCGTACGGCGGACATCAGGTCACGATCACGTGAACGGCAGCGACCCGTTCTGACCTGGGCCATAACGGGTAGATAGGTTTGTGACTTCCGCGATGGGCGTTCAGCTGGGGGGTGAGCCGACGATGACGGGTCGGCTGGGAATCGATGACGTCAGCCCCTCTGTGAGCGGTGGCCGCCATCCCAGCAAAGCCGTGGTCGGCGAGGTGATCCCTATCGGCGCCACGGTGTGGCGGGAGGGCCATGACGCCGTCGCCGCCAACGTGGTCTGGAAGAAGGTGGGCAGTCGTGAACCCGCCCACCACGTTCGCATGACTCCCACGGGCACCGGCACCGACCGTTTCGCGGCCATCGTCACCGCGCCCGAGTCCGGCCTGTGGACCTTCCGCGTCGACGCCTGGAGCGACCCCTGGTCCACCTGGCGCCACGCCGTCACCGTCAAGCTCGATGCCGGCCAAGGCCCCGACGAGCTCGCCAACGACCTCGAGGTCGGTGCCCGGCTGCTGCAGCGGGTGGGCCGTCGTCCCGGCGAGCGCAACCACCGTGACCTGCTCTTCGGCGCCGCCAACGCCCTGCGCGACACCGCCCTGCCTCTGCATGCCCGGGTCGCGCCCGCGCTGTTCCCGGCCGTTCAGACGATCATGACCGAGCGTCCGATCCGGGAGCTGATCACGCGGGGGCGTCCGCAGCAGATCTATGTCGACCGGGAGCGGGCGCTCTTCGGCTCCTGGTACGAGTTCTTCCCGCGCTCCACGGGTGGTCGCGACGAGACCGGCCGCGCCGTGCACGGTTCGTTCGTCACGGCCGCCAAGGAGCTCGACCGGATCGCCGCGATGGGCTTCGACGTGGTCTACCTCCCGCCGATTCACCCGATCGGAACGGTGCACCGCAAGGGCCGCAACAACTCCGTGAACGCCGGCCCCGGCGACGTCGGCTCCCCGTGGGCCATCGGCTCTGCGGAGGGCGGGCACGACGCGATCGAGGCCGAGCTCGGCACGATCGACGACTTCGACGCATTCGTGGCGCGAACCCACGACCTCGGCATGGAGGTGGCCCTGGACTTCGCGCTCCAGTGCGCCCCCGACCACCCGTGGGTGACAGAGCACCCGGAGTGGTTCACCGTCCGGCCCGACGGCACCATCGCGTACGCCGAGAACCCGCCGAAGAAGTACCAGGACATCTACCCGATCAACTTCGACAACGACCCGGCCGGGATCTACGCCGAGTCGCTGCGCGTCGTTCTGCACTGGGTCGAGCACGGCGTCCGGATCTTCCGCGTGGACAACCCCCACACCAAGCCGCCGAACTTCTGGCACTGGCTGATCTGGCAGGTGAAGTCCCGCTACCCGGACGTGCTCTTCCTCGCCGAGGCGTTCACCCGCCCTGCGCGGCTGTTCGGACTGGCCCGCCTCGGGTTCACGCAGTCCTACAGTTACTTCACCTGGCGCACCACGAAGGCCGAGCTCACCGAGTTCGCGTTGATGCATGCGGAGCGAGCCGACGAGGCGAGGCCCAACCTCTTCGTCAACACCCCGGACATCCTCCACGAGTCACTTCAGACCGGCGGCCCCGCGATGTTCGCCATCCGGGCCACCCTCGCCGCCACCATGGCGCCGACGTGGGGCGTCTACTCCGGCTACGAGCTGTACGAGTGGGAGCCGGCGAAGCCCGGGAGCGAGGAGTACCTCAACTCGGAGAAGTACGAGCTGCGCCCCCGCGACTTCGAGGGCGCAGCGGCGAGCGGCAAGTCGCTGGAGCCCTACATCACGCGGCTCAACGAGATCCGGCGCGCGCATCCGGCGCTGCAGCAGCTGCGCGACATCCACTTCCACACCGTCGACAACGACGCGCTCATCGCTTACTCGAAGACCGAGCCTGCCACGGGCGACACCGTGCTCGTGGTGTGCACGCTCGACTCGCAGTTCACACGGGAGGGCACCACGTCGCTGGACATGCCGGCGCTCGGCGTGGACTGGGACGACACCGTCACGGTGCACGACGAGGTGAGCGGCGAGTCCTACCAGTGGGGCCAGTTCAACTACGTCCGGCTGGACCCCCTGGCCCACGTCGCGCACATCTTCCGTGTGGAGCGGCCGACGGCTTAGCCCGCCGCCGGAGCCCACGCAGCGTCTCGCGTGCCCGGAATATCCGGGCGGGCGGCGGCGTCGTTGAGCTGCGTGTCGGGCTCCTCCGGGCGCTCAAGATCCTTCAGCTGCGCGCTGGTCGGCCCGAGCGAAAT
>DASYES010000356.1:0-1969 GCA_036498885.1 Pseudonocardia sp. | reverse complement strand
CGACCCGGAGCACCCTGAGGTGGTGCTGACGGTCCGCGGCGTGGGATACAAGGCCGGCCCACCATGAGCGCCACGGCCGCCCGTCCGACATGACCGCGTTGCCGCTCGCGGACCGCGCCCGCCGCGCAGCCGCACAGGTCCGCCAGTTCGCGATGGAACTGGCGGAGGCGTGGGGCGCGGTCTGGCGGCGGTCGCTGCAGCTGCGGGTCGTGGTCAGCACGCTCGTCCTCTCCACGGCCGTCATCGTGGTGCTCGGGCTCGTCCTGCAGACCCAGATCGCGCTGCGGGTGCTGCAGGGCAAGGAGGCCGACACCCTCACGCGCACCGAGGCGGGCGCGGTGCTGCTGGAACGCGATCTGTCCGGTGTCGACCCCAGTCGTGACGGTGCCCAGGGTGATCTGAACAACGCGCTGGACCGGCTGACCAACGCCAGCGTCGCCGACGAGCCCTCGTCCACCGGGGCCGGCGAGTTCCGGGCGGTCCTCACCACGCCGCGCGGGGAGGGCGGGGCCGGAATCGCCGCAGGCCCCGTGGAGGACGTCCCGGACGACCTGCGTGACGCCGTCGCCGCGGGCACGCTGTCGAGCAAGTACGAGACCCTCTCCGAGCAGGGCCTGGAGATTCCGACGCTGATCGTCGGGCAGCCCGTGCGCACGGCGAACGGCGACCTCGAGTTCTATCTGTTGTTCCCACTGATCGCCGAGCAGCGCACGCTCGGGCTGGTCCAGAGCACGCTGATCGTCGGCGGGCTCATCCTCCTGCTGCTCCTCGCAGGGATCGCGGGGCTGGTCACCCGGCAGGTCGTACGGCCGGTGCGGCAGGCAGCGGAGATCGCGGAGCGGTTCGCCGACGGGCACCTGGACGAGCGGATGCCGGTGCAGGGCGAGGACGACGTCGCACGGCTCGGAGAGTCCTACAACGAGATGGCGAGCAGCATCCAGAGTCAGATCCGCCAGCTCGAGGAGTTCGGCGCGCTGCAGCGCCGGTTCACCTCCGACGTCAGCCACGAGCTGCGCACGCCGCTGACCACCGTCCGGATGGCGGCCGACGTGCTCTACGCGTCCCGGGAGCACTTGCTGCCCGCGTTGCGACGCAGCTCCGAGCTGCTCGTCTGCGAGCTCGACCGGTTCGAGGCGCTGCTCGCCGACCTGTTGGAGATCAGCAGGCTCGACGCCGGCGTGGCCGAGCTGGGCGCCGAGCGCGTGGACATGCACGCGGTGGTGATGCGGGCCGTGGAGGCCGTACGCGGATTCGCCGACGAGAGCGGCACCCCGCTCGAGCTGCGGTTGCCCACCGGCGCGTACGCGGAGGTCGACCCCCGCCGGGTGGAACGGATCGTGCGCAACCTGGTGGCCAACGCGATCGACCACGGCGAGGGGCGGCCGGTGAACATCACGCTGGCCTACGACGCGCACGTCGTCGCCGTGCTCGTCCGTGACCACGGCGTGGGGTTGCGCCCGGGAGAGGCGGAGCTGGTGTTCAACCGGTTCTGGCGGGCGGAGGAGTCGCGGGCGCGGCGCAGCGGCGGAAGCGGACTCGGTCTCTCGATCGCCATCGAGGACGCGCGGCTGCACGGCGGGTGGCTGCAGGCGTGGGGCGCGGTCGGCCAGGGCGCGGCGTTCCGGTTGACGTTGCCGCGCACCCTCGACGAGCCCGTCGAGTCCAGCCCGTTGCCGCTCGGCCCCGACCCCGCACCCACCAGTGAGGTCGTGCCGTCCTCCGTGCCGTCGCCGACGCAGCCACCGATGCCGACACCGCCGCGCGGGCGCCCCGTCACGGTCGTGCCGTCGTGGTCCGACGACAGCCTCGACACCGCCGACCAGCACGCGGACCTTCCGTGATCAACCGACGGTTCTGTTCAGCGCTCGCCCTGATCCTCGCGCTCACCGGGCTGGCCGGCTGCGCGAGCGTGCCCGAGAGCTCGCCGGTGCAGGTGCTGCGCGAGGTGAGCGACGGGGAGGGCGGCGCC
>DASYES010000355.1:0-2464 GCA_036498885.1 Pseudonocardia sp. | reverse complement strand
CGCGGGCCTGCAACCGCTCACCACCGGCTCCATCTGGCGCGACGACAAACGCATCGACTCCCTGCCCGCCGACAAGCGCGGGTTCGGAATGGTGTTCCAGAGCTACGCGCTGTTCCCGCATCTCACCGTGGCGCGCAACGTCGAGTTCGGGCTCTCGATGCGGAAGGTCCCCCGCGCGGAACGGCGCAGGCGGGCCCAGGCCGCGCTCGACAAGGTCGGGTTGAAGGACTGGTGGGACCATACCCCGGCCGAGCTGTCGGGCGGCCAGCAGCAGCGCGTCGCGATCGCCCGCGCGCTCGCGATCGACCCGGAGATCGTGCTCATGGACGAGCCGCTCTCCAACCTGGACGCCGCGCTGCGCGTCGACATGCGCACCGAGATCAAGCGGCTCTACCAGGAGCGGGAGCTGTCGGTCCTCTATGTCACCCACGACCAGGAGGAAGCGCTGTCGCTCGCCACCCGGCTGGTGGTGCTGCGCGGCGGGAGGCTGGAGCAGAGCGGGACGCCCGAGCAGGTCTACACGCAGCCGGCCAGCGCGTACGTCGCAGGCTTCATGGGCTACCGCAACATGATCCCGGCGCGGGTGGAGCAGGTGGAGAGCGATCCGCGACAGGTCTGCGTCGCCGCCGGTGACCTGCGGCTGCGCGGCACGGCCGACCCGGCAGCCGGGCTGCGAGCCGGCTCCGAGGTGGCGGTCGCGGTCCGGCCCGAGGACATCGTGCTCGGCCGGGCCGGGGTGAACGACGTCGCCGCGCTCGCCGAGGTGGTCGAGTACCACGGGCGCGAGCTGGCCGTCCGGGCCCGGACGGAGCAGGGCGTGGTGCTGCACTTCCGCACCGAGAAGCCGGTGGCGGCAGGCGCGCGCGTCACGCTCGGCGCCCCCGAGGATCGGGTGCTCGTCTTCCCCGCCGAGCGTCCCGCGGAGGTGCTCGATGACGCTCACGGCTGAGCCGGACTCCCGGGCCACCACACCGTCGGCCCGACCGCCGCAGCCCCTGCGGCACCGTCTCGCGGAGCGCGGAGTGGACCGGACCCTGCTGCTGATCCTGCCCGCCGTGCTGATCATCGCGGCACTGTTCGTCTACCCGTTCGGCTACGGCCTCTCGATCTCCTTCCAGCCGCTGCGAGGAAGCGACCCCTTCGCCAACTACACCGACTTCTTCGGTGACCCCTACCTGCGCGACTCCATCTGGAAGACGCTGCGGCTGGCCGTGCCTGTCGCCGTCCTGAGCGTTGCAGCCGCCGCACCGCTGGCGTTCCGGATGCGCCGCGACTTCCTCGGCCGCCGCTTCGTGACGCTCGTGGTTCTTCTGCCACTGACGTTCGGCTCCGTGCTCATCGCGCAGGGGATGGCTCAGGTCTTCTCACCGACCGGGTGGATCAACCTACTGCTGGGCTCGCTCGGGGTTCCCGAGCAGCAGTTCATCTACAACTACACGGGCACGTTCATCGCCACGCTGCTCGTGAGCATCCCCTTCGCGTTCGTGATGCTCATGGGCTTCTTCGGCGGGATCGACCGCTCCATCGAGGACGCCGCGGCCACCCTCGGCGCAGGCCGGGCTGCTCGGTTCTGGCGGATCATCATGCCGCTGGCCACCCCGGGTCTCGTCACGGCGTTCACGTTGTGCCTGGTGGAGGCCTTCGCCGTGTTCCCCTCGGCGATCCTGGTCGGCCAGCCCGACAACGCCACCCACGTGCTCACGCTGCCGATCTACCAGGCGGCCTCCCAGCGCTCGGACTACCCGGCGGCCGCGGCCATCGCGGTGGTCATGACCGTGCTGGAGTTGGTGATCCTCGGCGTCCTGCTGCTCCTGCGCAACCGGCTCTACCGCGGCCCGGCGAGCGGGGGCAAGGGATGACCACCCTTGATCTGCCGGTTCCCGCGCCGCCCGCCCGGCCCCGCCGTGAGCGGCCCACGCTCACCGCGATCATCACGTGGGTGGCCGCCGCGTGCTTCGTGGCCGTGATCCTCGGGGTGCTGGCATCGGTCGTCGTCCAGTCGTTCTCGACGACGTGGCGGGGTGGCTGGTGGCCCGACGGTCTCACCGCGTCCTGGTACGGCAGGGCCTGGTCGAGCACCGGGATGTCGCAGGCGCTGAGCAACACGGCACAGGCCGGGATCGCCGTGGTCGTGATCGCGCTGCTCGCCGGCGTGCCGGCCGGCTACCTGCTCGCCCGCCGTGCGTTCCCCGGCCGCTCGGTGGTCATGCTGCTGATGCTGTTGCCGATCATTCTTCCGCCGATGACGTACGCGGTGCAGCTCGCGGCGCTCATGTACCGCGTCGGGCTCGGAGGTTCGATGACGGCCGTGGTGCTCGTGAACCTCGTGCCGACGCTGCCGCTCGTCGTGCTGATCATGGTGCCGTTCGTCGAGCAGATCTCGCCGGACGTCGAGAACGCGGCGCGGGTGTTCGGGGCCAACAACTGGCGGCTGTTCACACGGGTGCTGATCCCGTTGCTGCTG
>DASYES010000354.1:0-5475 GCA_036498885.1 Pseudonocardia sp. | reverse complement strand
GCTGTCGTCGCCGAACGGATGACGTCCGGCGCGATCGAGTCGATGCGCTACCCGCGCAACCCGCTCGACGTCCTCGCACAGCAGATCGTGGCGATGGTGGCGATCGAGCCCTGGCAGCTCGATCAGCTCGCACAGGTCGTGCGCCGGGCCGCGCCGTTCGCCGCACTCCCCGATTCCGCGCTGCACTCGGTGCTCGACATGCTCGCCGGGCGCTACCCCTCCGAGGAGTTCGGCGAGCTGCGCGCACGGATCACGTGGGATCGCGTCACCGACCAGTTGCAGGGCCGTCCCGGTGCGCAGCGGCTGGCCGTCACGTCGGGAGGCACGATCCCCGACCGTGGGCTGTTCACGGTCACCACGCCGGGCGGGGCCGACGGCCGCGGCTCGCGAGTGGGCGAGCTCGACGAGGAGATGGTCTACGAGTCGCGGGTCGGCGACACGTTCCTGCTCGGCACGTCGAGCTGGCGGGTGGAGGACATCACCCACGACCGCGTCATCGTCACGCCCGCCCCGGGGCAGCCCGCCCGCATGCCGTTCTGGAAGGGCGAGTCGATCGGCCGCCCGCTGGAGCTGGGCCGGGCGGTCGGGGCGTTCGTGCGCGAGATGTCGGCGCTGCCCGACGACGCCGCCCGGGAACGCGCCACCGCGGCCGGGCTCGACGAGTGGGCCACCGACAACCTGCTCTCCTACCTCCACGAGCAGCGCGACACCACCCGCCACGTGCCCAGCGACCGCACCATCCTGATCGAGCGGTTCCGCGACGAGCTGGGCGACTGGCGAATGGTGGTGCACTCGCCATTCGGTTCGCAGGTCAACGGTCCGTGGGGGCTCGCGATCGCGGCGCGGATGCGGGAGCGGCGCGGGGTCGAGGTCCACGCTGCCAGCGCCGACGACGGCATCGTGCTGCGGCTGCCCGACGCTGTCGACGAGTCCGGCGTCGAGGTCGTGCCCGCGGCCGAGGACGTGCTGCTCGACCCGGCCGAGGTGGAGCAGATCGTCGTCGCGGAGCTGGGTGGCTCGTCGCTCTACGCGTCACGGTTCCGGGAGTGCGCGGCTCGCTCGCTGCTTCTCCCTCGCCGCGATCCGCGGCGGCGCAGCCCGCTCTGGCAGCAGCGACAGAAGTCGGCTCAGCTGCTGGCGGTGGCCGGGCGCTACGAGCAGTTCCCCATCACCCTCGAGGCGATGCGCGAGTGCGTGCAGGACGTCTACGACCTGCCCGGGCTGCGTGAGCTGATGAACGACGTGCAGGCCCGCAAGGTGAAGGTCGTCGAGGTGGCCACCCCCGCGCCGTCGCCGTTCGCGCGGAGCCTGCTGTTCGGCTACGTCGGGATGTTCCTCTACGAATCCGATGCACCGCTGGCCGAGCGGCGGGCCGCCGCGCTGGCGCTCGACTCCACCCTGCTCGCCGAGCTGCTCGGTTCCGAGGCGATCCGTGAGTTGCTCGATCCGGAGGTGCTGGCCGAGGTCGAGGCGTCGCTGCAACGGCTCACCGACGAACGCCGCGCCCGCGATGCCGAGGGCGCGGCCGACGCGCTGCGGTTCCTCGGCGACCTCGCCACGGCCGAGGCGGCTGCGCGCGGGATCCGGGCGGAGTGGCTCGCGGAGCTCGAAGCGGCCCGTCGGATCATCCGGGTTCGGATCGCCGGAGAGGAGCGCTGGCTCCCCGTCGAGGACGCCGGCCGCGTGCGCGACGCGCTGGGCGCCGCGCTGCCCGTCGGGGTGCCGGAGACGTTCACCGAGCCCGTGGCCGATCCGCTGGGCGACCTGGTACTGCGGTACGCGCGCACCCACGGGCCGTTTCCGGCCGCGGAGTGCGCCGCGCGATTCGGGCTGGGTGTCGCCGTGGTCGCGGGGGTGCTCGACAGGCTGGTCGGCTCGGGGCGGCTCGTGCGTGGGGAGCTGCGGCCCGCATCCATGGGCGGGCAGAGCAGCGTGGAGTACTGCGACGCCGAGGTGCTGCGGCGCTTGCGCCGGGCCTCGCTGGCCCGGCTGCGGGCCGAGGTCGAGCCCGTCGAGCAGCAGGCGCTCGGCCGGTTCCTGCCGGCCTGGCAGGGCGTGCAGGCAGGCGCGGGAGGTGAGCGGCGCGGACGGATGCGCCGGGCCCCCGGTGCCGAGGACGTGCTCGGGGTGGTGGAGCAGCTTGCCGGCGCGCCCCTTTCGGCGAGCGCGCTGGAGTCGCTGATCCTGCCGGCGCGGTTGCCCGGCTACACCCCGGCGTTGCTCGACGAGCTCACAGCGGCGGGCGACGTCACGTGGACGGGGTGCGGCCCGCTCGCCGGCACCGACGGCTGGCTCGCTGTCGCCCCTGCCGACGTCGCCGACCTGCTGTTGCCCGAGCCCGAGCTCGACATCGCGGACACTCCCCTGCACCGGGCCGTGCTGGCTGCGCTGGGCTGGTCCGGCCCCCACGAGGGGGAATCACCGGTGCCCGTCTTCTCCTCCGGCGGGGCGCTCTTCTTCCGCGAGCTGGCCGACCGCGCGGGGCGCACCGTCGTCGAGAGCGGGGAGCCGGCACCGTCCGACGAAGCCGTGGTCACCGCCATCTGGGATCTCGTGTGGGCCGGGCTGCTGAGCAACGACACCCTCGCCCCGCTGCGGGCGCGGCTCGGGGGCACGGGCAGCCGTGGCGCCCCGGCGCACCGCACCCGGCGATCCGCGCCCCGGGGCCGGTACGCCCAGCTGCGCGCCGGACGTCCGGCGATGCCGAGCAGGAGCGGGCCGCCGTCGGTCGGCGGGCGCTGGGCGCTCGCCCCCGCGCGTGAGCTCGACCCCACGCGCCGCGCCCACGCCCGCGCCGAGGCATTCCTCGAACGCCACGGCGTGCTGACGCGCGGCGCACTGGCCACCGAGCGGATGAGCGGCGGCTTCGCAGCCGTCTACAAGGTGCTGCGGGCGATGGAAGATTCCGGCCGCGCACGCCGGGGTTACGTGGTGGAGGGTCTCGGTGCGGCGCAGTTCGCCGTTCCGGGCGCGATCGACCGGCTCCGTTCCCTGTCCCTGCCCGACGGGGCAGCGCCGACACTCGCTCCCGACCACGGCTTCGGGCCCGAGGAGCACGGTTACAGCGCCGATCGTCAGTACACCGGGCCGGCAGGCGGCGACGGTGCCGGCCTCTCCCGCGTCGTCCTGGCGGCGGCCGACCCGGCGCAGCCCTACGGCGCGGCCCTCCCCTGGCCCGCCACCGTGGGCGACACCAAGCACCGCCCGGGACGCAAGGCCGGGGCGCTCGTCGTCCTGGTCGACGGGGCACCTGTGCTGTACGTCGAGCGGGGCGGGCGTTCCTTGCTGTCGTTCACGGTCGACAGGTCACGACTCGCGGCCGGCGCTCAAGCGCTCGCCGGCGCGGTCCACGAGGGCTGGCTCGGCTCCCTCGCCGTCGAGCGCGCCGACGGGGTCGGTTCGCTCGGCTCCGAGCTGGCCGAGGTGCTCACCGACGCCGGTTTCCGCGTCACACCCAAGGGGTTGCGCCTTCGGGCATGACCGCTGCGCTGTCTCAGGTCTGCCGGATGTGGGGGACCGCCCCTGCCTGGTCATCGGCGTACTCCCGCGCTCCGAGCATCCTGCCGACGATCAGCACCACGTAGCCGCGAACGACCTCCTCGAGGCCCAGCTCACCGTCGTCGTGAAACCAGGTGCTGATCCCGTTGAGCACGCCGAACGTCGCGAACGCGGCGAGCCGGGCATCGATCGCGGTGAACTCCCCGGACCTCATGCCGGCAGCGATCACGTCCCGCACGCGGCGCTGGTAGTAGCGCCGGTACTCGTCGATCTCGGCACGGTGGGGCGGCGTGAGCGCGGCGAGCTCGTGCAGCCCCACCGTGTGCTCGACGCGGCGGGGGTGCAGGAACTCGAGGTGCGCACGCACGAACGCGGCGAGGCGTTGTGCGGGGGTGCCCGGTGCGTCGAGAAACGGAAGGTTCTGCTCGTTCAGCTCCCGGGTGACGGTCAGGCAGACCGCGTAGAGGATCTCTTCCTTGGCCCGGAAGTGATGGTAGAGGCTTGCTCCCCGGATTCCGACCGCCTCGGCGATGTCGCGCATCCCCACGGCCGCGTAGCCCTGCCGGGCGAAGATCCGCGCAGCGGCGGCGACGATCTCCTCGCGGCGAACCCGCCCCGACCGCCGAGCGGCCGGAACGGGCTGGGCCGGGGCGGGCTCGTCGATCCGCTTCGGGGCGCTCACAGCGGAATCTCCACCGTGCGCAGCTCACGCTTGAGAATCTTGCCCTGGGCGTCCACCGGCAGCTCCGCCACGACGTGCACGGCCTTGGGCACCTTGAATGCCGCGAGCTGCTCCCGGCAGAACGCCACGATCGCGTCGCGCTCGGGGGTGGCGCCGGCGCGCGGCACGATGAACGCGGTGACCGCCTCGGACCACACCGGGTGGGGCCGGCCGACCACCGCGGCGCGCAGGACGGCGGGATGTGCCTGCAGCACCCGCTCCACCTCCTGCGACGAGACGTTCATCCCGCCCGACTTGATCACGTCGGTGAGCCGGTCGTGGAAGAACAGATTGCCCTCGCCATCGATCCGCACGATGTCCCCGGTGTGCAACCAGCCGCCGCGGAGCACGTGTTCCGTCTTCGCGGGTTCTCGATGATATCCGAGCATCACCGAAGGCGATCGGCAAACGAGCTCGCCGAGCCCGGCGTCGTTGCCGTCGGCATCGACCACGCGCACCTCAAGGTGCGTGACCGGCTTGCCGATCCAGGACGTGTCGCCGCCGGGTACGTCGGCCAGGGTGGAGAACCAGCCCACCGTGCCGAGCTGGGACAGCTCCGACTGTCCCCAGTAGGTACCCCACCGCACGCCGGGCGCGGCCGCAGACCAGGCCTCGATCACCGCGGGCGTGACCTGCCCGCCGTACGTCAGGCAGCGACGGACGGCGCTGACGGCAGCGGGTCCGAACCCCGCCTGCCCGGCGAGCCCGAGGTAGAACGTCGGGGTCTGCGCGATCACCGTGACGCGTTCGCGGGCGATGATCTCCAGCGACCGCGCGGCGTCCGTGCCGGCGGGCAGCACCAGGGTGGCGCCCATCAGCGTGAGCGTGGTCATCGAGCCGAGCCCCGAGATGGTGTGGAAGGGCATGACGAAGAGCCAGGTGTCGTCCGGGCCGGTCTGAAGACCCCAGCCCCATGCGGGCGCAGTGGAGATCAGGTAGTTGCGGTGCTGGATCAGCACGCCTTTGGGCGCTGCCTCCGTGCCGCTGGTGTAGACGAGCATCGCGACGTCGTGCTCGTCGACATCGGCCACGGGCTCGGTGTCGGGTTGCTCGGCGAGCGCGCGTTCGAGGGCCTCGCCGAACGTCAGTAGCGGAGCACCGGGGTAGGCCGCCGAGACGCGGTCGGTGAACTCGTCGTCGGCGACCACCACCACCGGCCCGGCATGTGTGAGCTGCTCGCCGATCTCACGCTTCCCGAACATCACGTTGACGGGGCTCAGCGCGGCGCCGACCTTGAGCGTCCCGTAGTAGAGAGC
>DASYES010000353.1:0-2205 GCA_036498885.1 Pseudonocardia sp. | reverse complement strand
GCGCGAGCCGGCGGCCGTCGTTCGGCGCGGAGCTCGAGCTGTGGGGGGCCGCGCGCACCGACGAGCGGCTGCGTACGGCGCTACGCGCTGCCGAGCGTGGCGCTCTCGCTGAACTCCACGCCGTGATCGACGCGATATTCGGCCCCGAGATCGCCGCCCGGCCCCACTATCCGATCGTCGTCGATCTGACCGTCCAGCTGATGCGCGGGCTGGCGATCAGCGCGTCACTGCAGGAGCGGGTCAGGGAGGAGGAGCCTTTGATCGACCACTGGGCGGAGATCGTGCGCGGGCTCCTCTCCGCCGACGCCGTCCGATCCGTTTCCTGATTCCGGAGGTGTCCCGACCTGCCTCCCCACGCACGAGGGTCGCCAACCAGGTGCCATGGCCGGGAGACGTCTGGTCACGGCCGCGTAGTGCCTGCCGGGAGGGGCTCTCGTCACAGGGACGAGAGCCCCTCCCGGTTGTTACGGCAGCATCCAGCCCAGCACCGGGCCGGCCTGCAGCGTGATGAGCACTGCCAGCACGACCAGCATCCCGAGGCTCCAACCGATCACCTTGCGCAGGATCACGCCCTCCTGGCCCTCCAGCCTCACGGCGACCGCGGCGATCGTGAGGTTCTGCGGCGAGAGCATCTTGCCGAGCACCCCGCCGGAGGAGTTGGCGGCCGCCAGCAGTTCGGGCGGCAGCCCGGCGCCCTGCGCGGCGGTGACCTGCAGCGAGCCGAACAGCGCGTTGGCCGACGTGTCGGAACCCGTCACGGCCACACCGAGCCACCCGAGCACGGGCGATACGAACGCGAGAGCGGCGCCGGCACCCGCCACGAACAACCCGATCGCGGTGGTCTGAGCCGAGGCGTTCATGACGTAGGCGAGTGCCAGGACCGCCGCAACGGTCAGGATGGCCCACCGCAGCTCGGCCACGGTGCGCCCCCAGATGGCCAGCGCGCGCCACGCGCCGACGCCCAGGATCAGGGCAACGATGATGCCCGCGATCACCATGAGCGACCCCGCGGTGGTCAGCCAGGTCAGCGAGAACGAGGTGGTGCTGTGCGGCTTGCCGTCGGTGCCGATGACGTCCAGGAACGGCCACTTGAAGGCGAGCTTCAGGGAGTCGAGCGCAGGCTTGAGGCCCGGAAGCTGTGCCAGCGCGAAGACCACCACGATGATCACGTACGGGGCGTAGGCCTTGCGCACCTCGGCGGGTGAGTCGGGCTGGGTGGCGGTGCCCGGACCGCCTGCGGCGGCCACGGCGGGCCGGCGGGCGGCCCACACCGCGTGCGGCTGCGCCCGCGCCAGCAGGAACACCGCGACCGCGCCGAGCAGGGACGCGACGATGTCGGTGAGCTCGACGGAGATGAAGTTCGACGTCACGAACTGCCCGATGGCGAACACGACCCCGCACACGACGGCCGGCAGCCACGCCTCCCGGACTCCGCGCCTGCCGTCGACGATGAACACCAGCACGAGCGGGACGAACAGCGCGAGCAGCGGCGTCTGGCGGCCGACCATGGACGCGACCTGCTCGAGCGGCAGGCCGGTGACCCGGGCGAGCGTGATCACCGGGACACCCATCGCCCCGAACGCGACCGGCGCCGTGTTGGCCACCAGGGCGACCACCGCCGCCTTCATCGGCTTGAACCCGAGCGCCACGAGCATCACCGACGTGATCGCGACCGGGGCACCGAACCCGGCGAGGGCCTCCAGCAGCCCGCCGAAGCAGAACGCGACCAGGATCGCCTGTGTGCGCTCGTCGATCGAGAGCGCGCCGAAGCTGCGGCGCAGCACGTCGAAGTGGCCGGTAGCCACGGTCATGTTGAACACCCAGAGGGCGTTCACCACGATCCAGAGGATCGGGAAGAGCCCGTAGAAAGCTCCGTGCGCTGCGGCCGACAGAGCCATCCCGAACGGCATGGCGAAGCCGAGGATCGCCACCACCAACGCTGCGGCGAGCCCCGCCAGCGCCGCCCACGGCGCCCGGATACGCAGCGCTCCCAGCAGCACGAGTACGACGGCCAGCGGCACCACCGAGACGAGCGCGGAGAGCCCCAGGGAGCCCCCGACGGCCTCCGGATTCTGCTCGTAGGCGGCCAGCACGATGGCGGCTGGTGGGGGTGGTGCGGACGGCGGTATCAGCGCAACGGTGGGCCACATGGTCGCGCAGTGTGCGTTGCCACTTCTGACCTAGCACAGCGAGGTGCCCCGTTCG
>DASYES010000352.1:0-2367 GCA_036498885.1 Pseudonocardia sp. | reverse complement strand
AGTTGCCTGGGAACCCCCGCGAGTCGCCCGATTCTGGGGCGCGAGTTGTCCCCGCGCCCGCGCGAGTCGCCTCTTACTGGAGCGCGAGTCGCGCGGGAACCTCCGCGAGTCGCCCCTTTCTGGAGCGTGAGTCGCCCGTTGCTGGACCGCGAGTCGCCCCTGTTCGCGGGAACCCGGGCCTATCGCTCCGCCTGCCACCAGCGGAGCACCTCGTCCAGCGAGCCCGGCACGGCGACGACCATCGCGCCCGTGGGAAGCGGGTTCGGCCGCCCCTCCCCGTCGACGATGAGCGCGCCGGCCTCCGCGGCGAGGCACGCGGCGCCGGCGACGTCCCATTCCCGGTAGCCGTCGAGTACCGCGGCGACAGCGTGCCCGAGCGCGACCTGCGTGATCGCGAGCGCCGACGACCCGAGCACCCGCACCCCCGCGTGACCGGCCGCGGCCTGGCGAGTGAACCCGGGCGCGCGCTCCAGCGAGAGCTCCGCGCAGATCAGGCCGCCGGTGGGGGACCGCGGCGTCACCGTGACCGCCACGCCGTTCGCCCGCACGCCCCGTCCGCGTGCGGCGGCGTAGATCTGGGCCCGGCTGGGGTCGGCGATCACGCCGACCACGGGCCCGTAGGCGTCCACGAGCGCGAGGCTGTAGGCGCACCACGGGAAGCCTGCGACGTAGTTGGCCGTGCCGTCGACGGGGTCGACGACCCACCGGTAGGGCGCGGTCGCGGCGTCCGCATCGCTCCCGAACTCCTCGCCGACCACCGGCACCCCGGGGAACTCCGATGCCAGCACCCGGCGGGTGTGCCGCTCGAGGGTCCGGTCGGTGTCGGTGACCCAGTCGAACGGGTTCGCTTTGTGGGTGGCTCCCGGCTGTTGGCCGCGGCCCGCGGTGGCCGTGATCACCTCCGCGGCGTCGTTGGCCAAGCGCCCGGCCACCTCCAGAGCCTTCGAGAGCAGCCCCGCCTCGACCGGGAACGGTGTCGAGGGTGCACTCGGGTGCGGCTGGACGGTCATGTGGCCCGAGCGTCACCGTGTCCGGTGTCTCCGGTGCGTCGCTCAGGTGTCGTGTCATGGATCACCCGGCCAACTGTGTGCCCGACATGGGCTGTTGGCCGTACGTTCGGTGGCTCGTCAACACGTCGCCCCTCGGGCAGGCAACGGTGCCTCCGTGCGAGTCGCCATCGTCTCCGAGTGCTTCCTGCCTGTTGTCAACGGCGTGACGAACTCCGTGCTCCGGGTGGTCGAGCACCTGACGGAGGCGGGACACGAGGCGTTGGTGATCGCGCCCGGGATGGACGGTCCCATGGAGTACGCGGGTGCTCGGGTGGTGCGGGTCCCTGCGGTGGACCTACCGGTCGTCTCGTCGATGCCGGTCGGGGTGCCCAGCCGGCGGGTGCTGACCGCCCTGCGCGAGTTCGCGCCCCACGTCGTCCACCTGGCTGCGCCGTTCGTCGTCGGGTACCGCGGGCTCGCCGCCGCTCGCCGGTTGGGCATCCCGACGGTCGCCGTCTACCAGACCGACGTGGCCGGGTTCGCCTCCTCCTACGGCCTCGGTCTGACGGCACGCGCGGCGTGGCGCTGGACGTGCCGGCTGCACGGCCAGGCCGACCGGACCCTCGCCCCGTCGAGCTGGGCCACGGAAGCGCTGCGGGCGCGTGGCGTTCCGCGGGTGTACCAGTGGGCGCGGGGCGTCGACACCGGGCGGTTCACCCCGCACAAGCGCGACGACCACCTGCGCGCCCAGCTGGCTCCGGGAGGCGAGCTGCTCGTCGGTTATGTGGGAAGGCTCGCGCCGGAGAAGCAGGTCGAGCGGCTCACCGCGCTGGCCGACGTGCCCGACATCAGGCTCGTGGTGGTGGGAGACGGCCCGAGCCGGGACCGCCTGGCGGCCGCGCTGCCGACAGCGGCGTTCCTCGGTTTCCGCGGCGGCGACGAGCTGGCCCGGATCTACGCCTCGCTCGACGTCTTCGTGCACACCGGCCCCTCGGAGACCTTCTGCCAGGCCGTGCAGGAGGCGCTCGCCTCGGGGCTGCCCGTGGTCGCGCCGGACGCGGGCGGGCCGCGTGACCTCGTTCTCCCCGGCCGTACCGGCTACCTCGTGCCGCCCCACCCCGACGGCTCCGAGGGCGCTCACGACCCGCGGTCGGTCGCGGCCGACGCCGAGCTCCGCGCCGCGGTCGTGGCGCTCACCGACCCGGCGACCCGAGCCCGCTTCGGCGCCGCCGCCCGGCAGTCGGTGTTGCGTCGTACCTGGTCCACGGTCTGCGACGAGCTGCTCGCGCACTACGCCGAGGTCATCGGCGCGACGGCCGCGGCTGCCTGACGGTGCGCATAGTCCAGCTGGCCAACTTCGACGGTCCGCGCTCGGGCG
>DASYES010000351.1:0-1587 GCA_036498885.1 Pseudonocardia sp. | reverse complement strand
TCGCACCGAGACACGTGCCCCGCTGCCCCCGCCCACTCGCGGACAAGCAGCCCGTTCGCGCGAACCAACTGGGCGGCCGGGCCATTCGTACCGAGGCACGTGCACCGCTGCCCCCGCCCACTCGCGGACAAGCAGCCCGTTCGCGCGAACCAACTGGGCGGCCGGGCCGTTCCTACCGAGGCACGTGCACCGCTGCCCCGGCCCACTGGTGGACGAGCGGCCCGTTCGTGCCGATTTATTGGGCGGTCGGACCGTTCATCCTTGGGGCGACCGCGCCCGCTGGTTCTCCGGATGGACCCTGCCGAAGCGGCTCAAGCGGGGTCGCCGATGCCCTCCTGCGTCTGCGCCGACGGCTGGGCGCCGAGCATCTGCACCGCCTCGCGCAGGCTCGCCAGGTAGCGCGCCTTGTGCTGCCGGTAGCGCTGCACGGGCGCCGAGATCGTGTAGCACCCCATCACGATCCCGTTGCTCCAGATCGGCACCGCGATGCAGGCGACCCCCACCGAGAACTCTTCGATGTCGGTGGCGTAGCCGTTCTTCGCCACCCGTGCCAGCTCCCGCTCGAGGACGGCCGGATCGGTGATCGTCTTCGGCGTCATGCTCTCCAGCGGGTGCATGGCGAGGTAGCGCTCGCGGTCCGCGGGCTCGGCGAAGGCGAGCAGCACCTTCCCCGAGGCCCGCGCGTTGGCCGCCCCGCGATAGCCGGGCCGCAGGTCGGTGACCTGCACCGCGTGCGTCCCGGCCAGGTGTGCGAGCACCACCGGGTTCCCGCTGCGCCACGCGCTGAGGTAGGCGCTCTCGCCGGTGGCGTCGGTGATCCACCGCAGCGGTGCCAGCAGCTCGGGAGGCGGGACGGTCTGCTGCGCGTACGCGGCCGACAGCACCTCCATCGCGAAGCCGAAGCGGTACTGCTTGCGCTCGTCGCGGGTGAGCAGCTTCGCGTCGACCAGCGTGTTGAGCAGGTGATACACCGTGGGCACCGACGTGCCGAGCTCCTTGGCCAGACGGTTGACCGACCGATCCTGCTCCGGCAGTGAGGCGATGAGCATGAGCAGGTGCGCGGCCCGGGACACCGACCGGATCCGGGTGCCCGTTCTCATCTCGTCGGTCATGTCATCCCTCGCGTCCGATGCGACCGTTTCGGCTCCATCTTCGCGTGTCCGCTCGGGGGCGGCGCGTTCACCTGTCCGGGCTGCGGATCGAGACGCCTCCGTCCACGGGCAGGACCGTGCCCGTGATGTAGCGGGCCTCGTCCGACACGAGGAACAACGCCGCGTATCCGACGTCCCATCCGGTGCCCTCGATGCCCAGCGGCGAGGCGGCGCGCCTGCGATCGCGCAGCTCGTCGGCCATCCCTGCGGCGTAGACCATCGGCGTGTAGATCGGTCCCGGCGCGATGCAGTTCACGCGGATCCCGGCGGCGGCGTGGTCGATCGCCATCGCCCGGGTCAGCGCGATCACCGCACCCTTCGCGGCGGTGTAGGGCGTGAGCCCGCGGGGGCGCAGCGCCGAGATCGACGACAGGTTCACGATGGAACCCCCGCCCCCGGTGGCCATCACCGGCACCACCGCGCGGCTCGCCTGGAC
>DASYES010000350.1:0-8193 GCA_036498885.1 Pseudonocardia sp. | reverse complement strand
GTCCGAGTCGGGCATCGCACCCTGCAGCGTCGACACCCGGAAGCGATCGGCGGCGGAGGTGACCGCGCTGCTCCTGATCGTCTCCCAGGACGCCGGGATGCACGCGAGGATCGACAAGGTGCGCCGCGTCACCTCGCGGAGCTCCATCAGCCCGTCGGCGATCTCGCTGACCAGCGCGCTGCGCTTCGCCGTGACGGACGCCGCGTCCTTCGTCGCGTCATCGGACTGGTTGATCAACCCGTCGATCTGGTCGACCGCAATCACGGTCGGCCCCGTGAGCGCCAGCAGCCGGGAGAGGTCGCGCAACACGAGCTGACGCGACCGGGTGCCGCGCCGGAAGCCCCAGTCCAGCCGCGCGGACTCCTCCACGTCGCCGTCGAGGGTCAGGTAGCCGTATCCGATCTCCTGCAGCTCCGGGTGGGCGGCCCGATAGAGCACCAGCGCCCGCAGGGTGTTCTGGCACTCCATCCACACCTGACGATCGACGCTGCCGATTCCGATGACGAGCGCGTCCAGGTCCTCACGGAAGAGCGGGAGCATTCCTGCGATGCGGGTCTGCGCCAGCGGCGACATTCCTGCGAGCGCAGCGAGGCGGCGCAGGAGGGGCGTGAGCTGGTCGACCTGCCCTGCGAAGAAGCCGTCGACGATCCCGTGGACCGCGCTGCGCCAGAACTCATGGCCCTCGAGCAGCTTGACCAGGAAGAAGTACCCGTCGCTCTCCTGCACCTGCTGACGCACCCAGCGCAGCAGGTGCGTCTTGCCCACACCGCGGTCACCCTGCAGGACCACCCCGATCGGGCTCGCGCCCTGGCTCGCGCGCGCTGCCGACACGGAGTCCAGCACGGACTTCGCAACCCGCTCGTGCAAACCGTCGACGTGGTGCGTGACCGGGCTCCACACGTCGTCCGGGGCGACGGCCCAGTTGAACTGGACGGCTTCGAGCGCCATCCGCTCCTCGTCGGTCATTCCGCCTCGATCATCAGCATGTGCCGCTCGTCGCCCCCGAACCGGACGGCGGCGGCACGGTCGGCCTCGGTCAGCGTCCTCTGGTTCGACTCGGCCTGGATGTGCACGCCGGGGCTGCTCGCCATCCGTTCGAGCTCGGCGTCGACCGCGGCTCGCGGCACGCCCAGCAGCTTGTCCCGCAGCTCGACGAGGCCGACCCACCGTCCGGGTGCGTCCGCGAGTTCCCGGTACGCGCTCCGGATCAGCACCTCGACGTCCGGCGTGAAGATCTCGTGGAGCAGGCCGCCCCTGGCGACATACCGCTGCAGCCCCGCGAGCACGGTGTAGAGCGCACCGCCCAGCGAACCGGCCCGGTCGGGACGTTCCATGGACAGCTCGGCCGTGCACCAGGCCCAGCCGTCGTCGGTCAGCTCGTGCGCGAAGCCGCGGCCGACCTTGCGGGAGGTCACCAGCTTCTGCTCGTTCAGCCTGCGCCGGTACCGGCCGTCGAGGGTGAAGCCTGCCGCGTCGCGCAGCTCCGCGTTCGTCAGCTCGCGGGCCTCGGCCATCAAGGCCAGCAGGGTGGCCCGCTCGCGCACGGTCAGCTGGTCAGTGGGCACTTCTCGTCCTCCGAGATCGGGTTCTTCGAGGGTCCTTGCCGGGTTGGACGCCTGCCCCCGCGCGGTTCGGGAGCTCCGGACCTCTGGTGTGGTCCGGTGGCGGCGAGCGCGGCTCACTTGCCGGCTGCGTCCTGTTCCCGACGGCCGCTGACCGCGCCCCACCAGCTGCCTCCGAGCAGGAACAGCCCGGGAGCCACGCCGGCGACGACGGCGACAACCGCCTCGCCGGCACCGGTCACGGCCGCCAGGAGGCCGAGCAGCCCGCACACGGCGAGCGCAGCCCCCAGCCACGTCAGCGACGGTGCGCTCCACGCCTTGGCGAGCCCGAGGAAGTGCACGCCGACGACGAACGTGATCCAGGGCAGGACCGCGAGCGGAAGGTCGAGCGGCCCGCGCAGTACCGCGGTGCCCGCGAAGAAGGCGACCACCTCGGCGGCGACGACGACCCAATACCAGCGGCCGAACCGGACGGCACCACCTGCCGCGGCGGCAGCCGGTGCCGGGCGGGACCGGAACATGAAGGCCAGCAGCCCCAGGAGGGCCGCGACACCCACCACCTGCAGAAGCGGGCCGACCGGTGCACCGAGGGCTCCTGCGTTGACCAGGACGTAGATCGTCCCGAAAACAGCACCGATCAGTAGGCCCAGCCGATTCGCCGTCACGGCGTCACTGTGCCCGTTCCGGTGCGCCGGCCCCGCAGCGGGTGCCGGTGCACCGATCACGTCAGCCGACGCGGATCGCGACCTTGCCGCGCGTGTGCCCGGCCTCCACGGTGGCGAGTGCGGCGCCGGCCTCGTCGAGGGGGCGGATCTCGGTGACGTGCGGGTCGAGCGCGCCATCGGCGACGAGCCCCGCGAGCGCGCTGAGCACCGCGGTGCTGCGGTCGCGTTCCACGCCGTGGCCCCCGAGCTCGGCCGCGAGCGGCCGGTCGGCGATCGTGGCCAGGCGCGCCGGGTCGGACAGCACGCCGGCCACGGCGCGCAGCGCGTCGCCGCCGACGGTGTCGAACACCGCATCGACACCCTGGGGCGCGGCGGCACGGATCCGCTCGGCCACCCCCTCGCCGTACTCCACGGGGATGGCGCCGTATGAGGCGACGAGATCGTGCTTGCCGGTGCTGGCCGTGCCGACGACGACGAGACCGCGGGCCCGCGCGAGCTGCAGGGTCACCACACCGACCCCACCACCGGCGCCGTTGACCAGCAACGTCGAGCCGGGCGCGAGATCGAGCCCGTTCAGAGCGTCGTACGCCGTGCCGGCCGCCACCGGGAGCCCCGCCGCATCGGCCGGGCTCACGCCCTCAGGACGGTGCGCGGCGAACGACGCCAGCACCAGCGCCTGTTCGGCCCAGCCGCCCACCATGCCCGGAGTGCCACCGAACACCTCGTCGCCGACGGCGAAGCCGTCGACGCCGGGACCGGCCGCGACGACCGTGCCGGCCACCTCCCGGCCCAGCACCGCGGGCAGCGCGGTGTCGCCGTAGCCGCCCTCGCGCAGCTTCCAGTCGCCCGGGTTGACGCCCGCGGCGCGAACGCGCACCAAGAGCTCGCCCGGCCCCGGCGTGGGGACGGGCAGCTCGAGCATCGTCTCGTTCTCGGGGCCGCCGAACGCGGTGAAGCCGTACGCCTTCATGCCTGCACCGCCGACCGCAGCGCAGCCAGCCGGGACACTGCCTCCGTGAGCACCTCATCGCGCTTGCAGAAGGCGAAGCGGACCAGCGAGCGCCCGAGATCCGGGTCGGCGCAGAACACCGACACCGGGACGGCGGCCACTCCGATCCGCTCCGGCAGGGTCCAGCAGAACTCGGCACCGTCGCTGAACCCGAGCGCGGTGACGTCCGTGACGACGAAGTACGTACCGCCCGTGTCGAACACGGTGAAGCCCGCTTCCCGCAGCCCTTTGGAGAGCAGGTCCCGTTTGCGCTGTAGATCGGCTGCCAGGGCGGTGTAGAAGGAGTCGGGCAGCCCGAGCGCGGCGGCGATGGCGGGCTGGAACGGGGCACCGCTGACGTAGGTGAGGAACTGCTTCACCGCGCGCACCGCCGAGACGAGCTCGCCGGGCCCGTGCACCCAGCCGACCTTCCAGCCGGTGACCGAGAACGTCTTGCCGACCGAGGAGATCGTCAGCGTGCGCTCGGCGAGGCCCGGAAGGGTGGCCATCGGCACGTGGGGGCGTCCGTCATAGGTCATGTGCTCGTAGACCTCGTCGGTGACGATCACCGCGTCGTGCTCGGCGGCCAGCTCGCCGATCAGGGTGAGCTGCTCACGGTCGAACACCGCGCCCGTCGGGTTGTGCGGGGTGTTCACCAGCACGAGCCGGGTGCGGGCGGAGAACGCTGCGCGCAGCTCGTCGGGATCGAATGCGAACGACGGAGGCCGCAGCGGCACCGCGCGCAGTTCGGCGCCGGCCAGCGCGATCGTGGCGGCGTACGAGTCGTAGTAGGGCTGGAAGGTCACCACCTCATCGCCCGGCTCGCAGAACGCGAGCACGGCGGACGCGATCGCCTCGGTCGCCCCGGTGGTGACGAGCACGGCGTCGGGGTCGACCTCGAGCCCGTAGAACCGACGCTGGTGCTCGGCCACGGCTGAGCGCAGCTCGGGGATGCCGATGCCCGGCGGGTACTGGTTGATCCCGCCCTGGATGTTCGCCGCGGCGTCGCTGAGCAACGAGGGCGGGCCGTCGGTGTCGGGGAAGCCCTGTCCGAGGTTGATCGCGCCGGTGCGCAGGGCGAGCGCCGACATCTCGGCGAAGATCGTGGACGTGTGGGGGCGCATCCGATCGACCAGCATCCGCCCACCGTAACCGCCTGCGCTCACCAACCCCGCATGTCGACGTCCCAGCTCTCGACGACCTCGGTCCCTTCCACCACATGCATCCGCTCGTGCAGCACGACCGTCGGGTCGACGTGCGCCGGCAGGACCCTGACCCGGTCCCCGGCCCGCACGGGCGTCTCCGGCGCGAACGTCGTGTGCTCGTCCGAGCAGAACCGGACCTTGGCGTTTGCGATGGTGGGGAGCCCGTGGTCCATACCGAGCGACTTGAGCCCGACGTCGACGACCGCGTGCGTGGCCGCGACCGAGACGACCGTGCCGAGCACCGACAGCGCCTGCCCGAAGGGGTGCCCGATCGCTCCGTAGGCGGTGTCCATAAGGGCGTACGAGCCGGCCTGGATCTCGGTGGCCCAGGTGTTGTCGGCGTACGTCCCGGTTCCGCCCGCGCTGATCACCTCGCCGCCCACGTCGGCGGCGGCCGACACCAGGAGCGCCATCGCCTCCGCAGTTTTCCTGGCCCGGTCGGCCGGATCGGCCACGAGCATGAGGTGGCCCTCGTAGCCCATCACCCCGCGCACCTCGAGCCCCGCCCGACGGGCCGCGTCGGCGAGATCACCCGCCTTCTGCGGCGGGCAGCCACACCGCAGCAGCCCGACGTTCACGTCGACGAGCACCTCGCGCACTCCACCCGCCGCAGCCGCCGCGACCGTCTCCGGCGAGTCGACGGCAACGGTGACGCGCGCTCCCGAACGCACGAGCGCCCCGAGGCGGCGCATGTCGAGCACCTCGTTGGCCAGGAGCAGATCCTCACCGAGCCCGGCAGCGGCCATCACCTCGCACTCCCGAATGGTGGCGCAGGTGAAACCGGGGTGGCCGTTCGCACGCTGGCGGCGGGCCAGCGCGCTGCATTTGTGCGCTTTGACGTGCGGGCGCAGCCTGGCCCCGGGCAGGGCGGCGCTCATCGTGTCGAGGTTGGACTCCAGCAGGGCCTGCTCGACCAGCAACGCGGGCGTGGGGAGCTCGTCGATCCGCATGATCGCCACGCTAGCCAGCGTGGTGGTTGGCGCGCTGCGTCGCGGCGGAGGATTCTGCCCGCCATGACCACTTCCGACGCCCGGACCGTCGCCGCCGAGCTGTCCGATGCCGGTGTCGCGGGCGTGACGATCAGCTGGGCGGACAACAACGGGATCCCGCGATCGCGCACCGTGCCCGTCGCCGCGCTGCCCCGGGCGGCCGAGACCGGCGTCGGTGTCACCACACTCTTCGCCGTGTTCGACAGCTCGGATGCGATCACGTTCGCCCACGAAGGGCTCTCGTCGCCGTCGGGGGACGTCCGGCTCGTACCGGTGCTCGACGGCCTCGTGCGGCTGGCCGGGCAGCCGGCGCTGGCCTGGGCGCCGGGCCGGCTTCTCGACGCGGACGGCGCTCCCTGGCCCTACGACCAGCGCGCGGTGCTGGAGCGGCAGGTCGAGGAGCTGGGCAGGGCCGGGCTGACGGCGCTCGTCGGCTACGAGATCGAGTTCGGCGTGTACGCGGAAGGCGGCCCCGACGAGCTCGTTCCCGCTCATCCCGGGCCCGCGTACAGCCCGCACGCGCTCCTCGCGGTCGACGAGTTCATGGCCGACGTTCTGCGCGACTTCACCGCGAACGGCCTCGAGATCGGGCAGCTGCACGCCGAGTACGGGCCGGCCCAGATGGAGCTGTCCCTCGCGCCGAGCGATCCCGTCACCGCCGCCGACCGCCAGCTCCTCGCCCGCCAGACCCTGCGCGCCGCCGCCCGCCGCAACGGGCTCCGGTTGAGCTTCGCGCCGCTTCCGGCCCAGGCCGCTGCCGGAAACGGCTGGCACATCCACAGCTCCGTCTGGCGCGACGGGCGCAACCTGCTCACGGGTAATCCGGAGGGCCCCGGTGCCGAGGGCGCCGCCTACATCGCCGGGTTGCTGCGCGACCTGCCCGCCGTCGCGGCGATCACCGCGCCGAGCCTCGGGTCGCTGGCCCGGCTGCGGCCCGGGTTCTTCGCGGGGGCGTTCGCGTTCTGGGGCATCGAGAACAGGGAGGCGCCGCTGCGGTACGTGCCGGGTTCGAAGTTCCTCGGGTCCGACCACGCGAACGTCGAGCTCAAGACGTCGGACGCCTCGGCCAACCCCTATCTCGCGCTGGCCGCTGTGCTCGCCGCAGGCGCAGCCGGTGTCGCCGACGAGCTCACCCTCGAACCGCCGGTGCAGGCCGATCCCGGGTCGTGGAGCGAGAAGGAGCGCGCCGGGCAGAAGATCGCCCTGCTCCCGCGGACCCAGGCCGAGCAGGAGGCCGCGCTGACGGGTAACCCGCGCATCCCGGCCGTGTTCGGCGACGAGCTGCTGGGTGCGTTTCTCGCCGTCCGGCGATCCGACGCCGCGGCGGCCGAGGACCGCTCACCCGACGACGTTCTGGCCGGGGTGCGCTGGCGCTACTGAACCCGGGCCCGAGAGCTGTCTCACACGATCGGGTGACCGGGAACAGCAGCCGTCGGAGGCGGATTTCACCCCTTCGTGACGCTGACTCCCGATCGTGTCGTGGCGGCAGTACCGGGCTCCCGGGGGGCTCGCCTCCGGCTGGTGCTGGTGCTGGGCGCGCTCATCGCGCTGGGGCCGTTCACCATCGACATGTACCTGCCCGCGCTGCCGACGATCAGCACGGATCTGCTGACGTCCTCTGCCACCGTGCAGTTGACGCTCACCGGCACTCTGCTGGGGCTCGGCCTCGGGCAGCTGGTCATCGGGCCGCTGTCGGACCGCTTCGGACGGCGCATGCCGCTCCTGGCCGGAACGGCCGTGCACGTGCTCGCCTCGGCGCTCTGCCTGATCGCGCCGTCCATCGAGGTGCTCGGCGGGCTGCGCGTGCTGCAGGGCCTCGGCGCAGCGGCGGGTTCGGTGATCGCACTCGCGATCGTGCGCGACCTCTACTCCGGGCGGGCAGCCGCGACCCTGCTCTCGAGACTGATCCTCGTGATGGGCGTCTCTCCGGTGATCGCTCCGACGGTCGGCGGCTACGTCCTCGCGTTCACGTCGTGGCGCGGGGTGTTCGCGGTGCTGGCCGTCATCGGGCTCGTGCTCATCCCCGTGGCGGCGCGAGCCCTGCCGGAGACGCTTCCTCCCGAGCGCCGCCAGACGACCGGTGTGCTCGGCACGCTGCGCACCTATGGCGGGCTGCTGCGCGACCGCACGTTCCTCGGGCTGGTGCTCGTCGCAGGCCTCGCGATGTCGGCGGTGATGGCGTACGTCTCCGGCGCCTCGTTCGTCTTCCAGGAGGAGTACGGGCTGAGCGAGCAGGTGTTCGGCCTGGTCATCGGCACGGCCGCGATCTGGCTGATCGCGGCCACGCAGCTCAACCCGGTGCTGCTGCGCCGCTTCGAGCCGAAGCAGCTGCTGCTCGCCGCCGTCGTCTCGGGCTCGGCGGCCGGGCTGGTGCTGCTCACGGTCGCGCTGCTCGGGCTCGGCGGGGTCATCGGGTTCCTGGTCGCGCTGTGGCTGGTGCTGTTCGCCGTCGGCCTCGCCCTTCCCAACGCCCCGGCCGTCGCGCTGTCACGCCACGGCGAGGCCGCCGGCACCGCCGCCGCCCTGCTGGGTGCGGTGCAGTTCGGCGTCGGCGCGCTCGTCTCGCCGCTGGTGGGCGTGCTGGGCAACAACGCCGTCGCGATGGCCACCATCGTGGCCGGCGGACTGGTGCTCTCGACGCTCGTCCTGGTTGTCGTCGTGCGGCCGTGGCGGCTGCCCGACATGGAGCCTTCGGCCGTGGGCCTGGAAGCCGCGGTCGTGCACTGACCGGCGGGCAGCGGCCGGGGGCGTCGGGGGACGGCTCGGCGGCCGCTGCTGGCCGGT
>DASYES010000349.1:0-7853 GCA_036498885.1 Pseudonocardia sp. | reverse complement strand
TGTGCTCGACACTCTGCGCGACAGCCGCCGCCGCGGCCGGTTCGAGCACCCCGATGTCGGCGGCGAGCGTCCGGATCATCTCGATCATCAGGTGGCCGGCTCCGCGTGAGCCGTGGACTCCGCGCGCCGTGAGCTCCGGTGCGGCGCGCAGCTGCGAACGCAGGGTCGGACCGGGAAGCATGAGCACGTACTGCTGGAAGTCGGAGTCGAAGCGCAGCTCGTACGGGCGGGTCGAGTCGTAGAGGGCGAAGTCGCCCGGGCGGAGCACCGCGGTGCGCCCGTCCTGGACGATCGCGCCGACGCCTTCGGTCTGGATGCTCACGAGGAAGTAGTCCTCGGCCGCGGTCGCGATGAGCGACGGCGTGCGCCGCACGTGCTGCGCCGTGGCCGTGATGCGGGAGAGCTCCAGGGTGGCGAGGGAGTCGACCCGGATGTCGCCGACGACGTCGCTGCCCGGGGCGTCGCAGGTGAGCTGCACGTAGGCGTCCGAGACGGCCTCGTTCCAGAACTCCAGCCGTTCGCGTGCGTGCACCGTTTCGGTGGTCAGCACCCGCGCCATGATCCGACGGTAGGGATGTGCGCGGGACCGGACAAGACTCTGCGCCGCAGAGTCAACACAACGGACACGCACGAACCATCACGGTGGCGCCCGAGTCGGCACTCTTCCCGGGCATGAGCATCGAGCACCCGCGCTTCCGCGCCGCCGCCGTGCAGGCCGCGCCCGCCTTCCTCGACCTGGACGCCGGTGTGGACAACGCGGTCTCCCTGATCGGGGAGGCCGCCGCGAACGGAGCGCAGCTCATCGGCTTCCCGGAGACCTGGCTCCCCGGCTACCCGTGGTTCATCTGGCTCGACTCACCGGCCTGGGGCCTGCAGTTCTTCCAGCGCTACCACGACAACTCCCTGGCATACGGCACGCCGCAGGCCGAGCGCCTGGCCGCCGCGGCCCGCGAGCACGGGATCACGGTCGTGATGGGTCTTTCCGAGCGCCAGGGCGGCAGCCTCTACATCGCCCAGTGGATGATCGGGCCCGACGGCGAGACGATCGCGAAGCGCCGCAAGCTCAAGCCCACCCACGTCGAGCGCACCGTCTTCGGCGAGGGCGACGGCAGCGACCTGTCCGTGTACGACACGGCGCTCGGCAGGCTCGGTGGGCTCTGCTGCTGGGAGCACCTGCAGCCGCTGTCGAAGTACGCGATGTACGCGCAGAACGAGCAGGTCCACGTCGGGGCGTGGCCGAGCTTCTCGGTCTACCCGGGTGCCGCGTACGCCCTCGGCCCGGAGGTGAACACCTCGGCGAGCCGGGTCTACGCCGTCGAGGGAAGCTGTTTCGTCGTGGCCCCGTGCGCGACGGTCTCCGCCGAGATGATCGAGCTCCTGTGCACCGACGACACCAAGCGGGCGCTGCTGCGGCCCGGGGGCGGTTACGCCCGGATCTTCGCGCCGGACGGACAGCAGATGCACGAGTCGCTCGCGCCGGACGCCGAAGGGCTCGTCTACGCCGACCTCGACCTCGGCATGATCTCGCTGGCGAAGGCCGCGGCGGATCCGGCAGGGCACTATGCCCGTCCCGACGTCACGCGACTGCTGCTCAACAAGACCCCCGGCGACCGCGTCGTTCCGTTCGCCGCCCCGGGCGTCGAGATCGAGACGGAGCTTCCGCTCGCCGCCGCCCGGACTTCCGCGGAGGTGTGACGTGGAGTCCGCGATCCCCCGTCACCTGCTCGCCGAGCGCGCCCGTCCGCGCCGCGTCCCCGACGACTACGCCCCGCCGTACCCGTCGTTCGTCGCACGGTCGCGCCCGCAGGTGCGCCAGGTCGTGATGGCCTACCTGGGGCTGCAGTTCCGCGGCGACGAGCCGCCGGGCGCGCTCGGCGTCCTCGACACGGCGTTCGCGGACTCCGACGGACCGGGCCATCACGACCGCGCCCGCCAGATCGCTCCCGACGGCACCACCGACATCGTCTCGATCGCGTACTGGGACGAACCTGCCGCCTTCGAGCGCTGGTTCGCCGCGCACCGCGAGTCCTGGCTGGGCGACGCGGTGCGCGACGGCCACGGGCGGTGGGCCGAGGTGCTGCGGCCGACCGTCGAGGAGCACGAGACGCTCTTCTCCTCTCTCGGCCGGCCGGAGGGTGTCGCCGTGCTCGCCGACGGCTTGAGCGGCGAGGTGCAGGAGCACGGCTACTGGGGCGGGATGCGCGACCGGATCCCGCTCTCCCAGACCGACGCGCTCGCGCCCAGCGGCGTCCCGGTCGTCGAGCGCGTCGGCGGGCGGGTGCGGATCCGGCCGCACGGGGGCATCTGCCTGATCCGGTCCGGCCAGGACTGGGGCGACACCGAGGGCACCGAGCGGACGATGTACTTGCGGGACGTCGAGCCGGTGCTGCGCGCCGGCATGGATTTCCTGCGCAACGAGGGCCGCACGATCGGCTGCTTCAGCAACCGCTACCTGACCGTCGTGGAGAACGGTGAGTCCGTTGATCGCAGCTTCGGGATGAGTTGGTGGCGCAGCCTGGACGCGCTGGAGCGCTGGGCGGAGTCGCACCCGACGCACGTCGCGATCTTCGGGGCCGCCATGCGCTACCTCTCGACGCTCGGGCCGGCGGCCCGCCTGCGGCTCTACCACGAAGTGTCGGTGGTGCGGGCCGGCGAGGCCTCCTTCGAGTACGTGGACTGCAGGGAGAGCACCGGCCTGCTCGCGGCGTTCGCTGAGGATCCGCTGTGACCGTTCGTGGACGGTGGGGAAACCCGCATTCCGGACGGATCGCGCTCCTGTCAAGCTGATCGCATGGCGACGACGGTGGGGACACAGCCGACCTGGTACCTGTTGCGGAACTCAGGTGAGGCGCGCCCGCAGGCCTCGACGCGCACCAACGTCGTCACCACCGTGCTGTCGGTGTGGTTCACCCTCGGTCTGTTCCTCGACGCCTACGCACACTCCAGCTTCCCGGAGCTCGAAAGCTTCTTCACGCCGTGGCACGCGGTCTTCTACAGCGGGTTCGCGGTCACGGCAGGCTGGATCCTCTGGACGGTGTGGGGCCACGTCCAGGAGGGCAGGCGCGGCGTCGCCGCGGTGCCGGGCGGCTACGGGATGACGATCGTGGCGCTGCCGGTGTTCGCGGTGTCCGGCGGCGCCGACCTGGTGTGGCACGAGGTGATCGGCATCGAGACCACCACCAACATCTTCTTCAGTCCCAGCCACCTGGGCCTGATCGGCAGCATGGTCGTCATCCTCACGAGCCCGCTGCGCGCGGCATGGGCCGATCCCGAACTCCCCGAGCGGCCGTCGCTGCGGGCGCTGCTCCCCGCCGTGCTCACCCTGTCGTTCGCCACCAGCCTCGTGCTGCTGTTCCTCACCTACGGAAATGCGCTGCTGATGTCCCCCACCGGGGTCGTGGCCAGTTTCTCCAGCGTCGAGGACGGCAACTCCGGCATGCTCGCCACGCGCATCGTGCTCACCAGCCTCGTGCTGCTCGCGCCGCTGCTGCTGCTCGCCCGGCGCTGGCACCTGCCCGTCGGCACGGCGACGATCGGGTTCGCGATCGCGGCGCTGATCTCCGCCGTCCTCATGTCGTTCGAGCGCCTCACCATCCCGATCGCGGTCGTCGCCGCCGGTGTCCTCGTCGACCTGCTGGCTGCGTGGCTGCGCCCGAGCGCCGACCGACGTGCGGCTTTCTGGCTGTTCGGGGCGCTCGCGCCGCTCGTCACGTGGGCGGTCTACATCGGGGCGGCGTCGATCACCACGGGCAGGCTGCCCGCGATCGTGGAGTTCTGGACCGGCATGCCGGTGATCACCGCCCTGCTGGGCTGGGCGCTGGCCGCACTCATGCTGCCGAATGCGATCACCGTGTCCGAGCGGGTAGCCGCCACCTCCGACTAGATTCGGGGCGTGCCTGCCGTAGAGCTACACAGGACGACGCTGCCCAATGGCATGCGGGTCCTGGTCGTCCCGGATCCCGCCACCCCCGTCGTCGGCGTCGCGGTGCACGTCGACGTCGGTTTCCGTTCGGAGCCCGAAGGTCGCACCGGGTTCGCGCACCTGTTCGAGCATCTGATGTTCCAGGGCAGCGAGAGCTTGGAGAAGCTCGCCCACTTCCGGCACGTGCAGGGTTCGGGCGGGGTGTTCAACGGCTCCACCCACCAGGACTACACCGACTACTTCGAGGTACTGCCAGCCGCGGCTCTGGAACGGGCGCTGTTCCTCGAGGCCGACCGGTTCCGGGCCCCGAAGCTGACGGACGAGAACCTGCGCAACCAGGTCGACGTCGTCAAGGAGGAGATCCGGCTCAACGTCCTGAACCGGCCCTACGGCGGGTTCCCGTGGATCCTGCTGCCGCCGGTCCTCTACGACACCTTCCCCAACGCCCACAACGGCTACGGCGACTTCTCCGAGCTGGAGCAGGCCTCGGTCGAGGACGCCGCCGCCTTCTTCGACACCTACTACTCGCCGGCCAACATCCAGGTGACCGTGGCCGGCTACCTCGACGTCGACGAGGCGCTGCGGCTGGTCGAGAAGCACTTCGGGGACATCCCGGCCCGCCCCGCCCCGGTCCGCCGGTCGTTCGCGGAGCCGCGTCCCACCGGTGAGCGCCGCCAGGTCGTCACCGACGCCCACGCCCCGCTGCCCGCCTTCGCCCTCGGCTACCGGCTCCCCGACCCGGGTGCCGACCTCGAGGGCTATCTCGGCCACGCCCTGCTGGGCTCCGTGCTCGGCGCAGGCGAGGCCGCCCGACTGCAGCGGCGGCTCGTGCACGTCGACGGGCTCGTCACCGACGTCTCGGCCAGTGCCGGGCTGATGGGCCCGCTCGACGCCCGCGATCCCGACACGTTCACGATCACCGCGGTGCACCCCGCCACCGTGGAGCCCGACCGCGTGCTCGCCGCCATCGACGAGGAGCTCGACAAGCTCGCCGCAGAGGGACCGAGCACGGAGGAGCTCGCCCGGCAGGTGGCCCGCTGGTCGGCAGGCCTGCACCAGGAGAACGACCGCGTGATGTACCGGATGCTCGGCCTCGGCGCTCGCGAGCTGCTGTACGGCCGCGCCGAGATCGCCGTCGAGCTGCCCGACCGGCTCGCGGCCGTCACGCCCGAGCACGTGCGCGCGGCTGCGGAGGCGCTGCGCTCGTCGGGGCGCGGTGTCCTGCTCGTCGAGCCGACAGCCGCCCAGGAAGGCACGAAATGACCGCCACCGAGCAGCACACCCCCGGGCAGGCCGTCCCCGGCGAGAACCCTCGCCACCGCAGTGCGGAGGAGATCGGCCGCACGGCTGCCGGTCCACGCCCGCTGCCGCCTCTCGGTCCCACCCGCGCCGTTCCGCTTCCCGACGTTGAGGAGCGCACCCTGGGCTCGGGGCTCCGGGTCCTCGTCGCGCACCGCCCGGGCGTGCCGATGGTCGAGCTGCGGCTACGCGTCCCGTTCGCAGGCGACGAGCCCACACACCCCGCGGTGAGCGAGCTGCTGGCGTCCACGCTGCTCACCGGCACCACCACACGGGACCGCGTCGGCATCGACGACGAGCTCGCGGCCGTCGGCGCCGATCTCGGCGTGAACGTCGACCCGGAACGGCTCCAGATCGGCGGCCACGGGCTCGCCGACGGCCTGCCGGATCTCCTCGCGGTGCTGGGCGACGTCCTCACCGGGGCCACGCATCCCGACGCCGAGGTGGCGCGCGAGCGCGCCCGTCTCGTCGAGCGGATCTCGCTGGCTCGCTCCCAGCCGCGCACGATCGCCCGGGAGGCGTTGCAGCGCAAGCGGTTCGGCGACCACCCGATCACCCGCGAGATGCCCACGGGGGAGGAGGTCACGGCCGTCACGGCCGCGGAGGTCCGCGCTCTGCAGGCCGCGTCGCTCGTGCCTCGGGGATCGATCCTCACCCTGGTTGGCGACATCGACACCAGCGCGGCGATCGCGCAGGTCGAGAAAGCACTCGGCGGCTGGACGTCGGACGCCGTGGCCCGCGAGCTCTCCCCACCGCCTGCCATCCGCGCCGATGACCTGCAGCTCGTGCACCGCGCGGGATCCGTGCAGTCACAGCTCCGGCTGTCGGCGCCCGCGCTGCGCCGCCACGACTCGCGCTACGCGGCGCTCCAGCTGGCCAACCTCGTGTTCGGCGGCTACTTCTCTTCCCGCCTGATGGAGAACATCCGCGAGGACAAGGGCTACACCTACGGAGCCCACTCCGGCATCGAGTTCGTCCCGCAGGGAGCCGTGCTCGGCGTCGAGACCGACGTGGCGAGCAACGTCACCGCCGCAGCGCTGCTCGAGACCCGCTACGAGCTGGGCCGGCTCGTCGCCGTGCCGCCGACGGCCGCGGAGGTGGACGCGGCGCGGGCGTACGCGATCGGGTCGCTCGCCATCTCGCTGGACAGCCAGGGCGGGCTGGCCTCCACACTCGCCGCGCTGGCCGCCGACGGGCTCGGCATCGACTGGTTGCGCGCCCACCCCGCGCGGCTGGAGTCGGTCACCACGGCACAGGTGGCCGAGGCGGCACTGGAGTTCTTCGCACCCGCCGCGTTCACCGGGGTCGTCGTCGGCGACGCAGACGTGATCGGGGCCGGCGTACGGGCGCTCGGGGGGATCTCCGACTGATGACCGCGCTCACCGGCTTCCGGTTGCTCGCCCCACCCGTTCTCTCCCGCTCGGCCGTACTGCGTGACGAGCCGTTGCGCACCGACGTCGAGCGTCAGCTGCGCGGCTGGCACGCAGCGCGGCTCGTCGTCGTCGACGACAAGGGCCGCACTCCCGTCGACTGGGGCGGCGGGGAACCACCCACGGGGCCGTGGGACTCCGTGCGCGACCAGGTCGCCCACCTGCGCACGCGCCCCACCACGGGCGACACTCCGCCCGAGAACGCCGTGCTGCTCGGCGAGGCCGACGACGTGCAGTACTGGGCGGAGCGCGGGCAGCCCGACCTCGCCGCGGGCGACGAGCCCGCCGAGTGGGCCGACCTGCGCAGTGCCGGAGCGGCGCTCGACGCTCTCGGCGCCGGCCTGCTCACCGGCGCCGTCGCCGTCCTGAACTGGCACGACGCGGCCCGCTTCTGCGCCCGTGACGGCTCGCCGATGCACCCCGGCCACGCCGGCTGGCACCGGGTCTGCGAGGCGAGCGGCCACGAGGAGTACCCCCGCACCGACCCCGCCGTGATCTGCCTCGTCCACGACGGGGCGGATCAGGTGCTGCTCGCGCGGCAGCCGGTCTGGCCCGAGGGCCGGTTCTCGGTGCTCGCCGGGTTCGTCGAGGCGGGCGAGTCGCTCGAGGCGTGCGTGATGCGGGAGATCCACGAGGAGGTCGGGGCGGTGGTCCAGGACGTCCAGTACCTGGGCAGCCAGGCCTGGCCCTTCCCGCGGTCGCTCATGGTGGGCTTCCACGCCCTCGCCGACCCCGCCGTCCCCCTGGTGCCCGCCGACGGCGAGATCGCCGAGGCGATGTGGGTGACCCGCGACGAGCTGCGCGCCGCACTGAACCACGGCGACTGGAGCGCCGAGCGACCGGAGTCGGCGAAAAGACTCCTGCTACCAGGCCAGGTCTCGATAGCCAGAAGCATGCTGGAAAGCTGGGCTGCCCTGGCCTGACCGCGCACATCCGACGGCACACATGCTGTGTGGGCGGCACACATCGCGGACGGTGTGTGCGGCAACGTGAGCGTGTGTGCGGACTTGTCCACAGGTTGGTGCGTTTGCCCTCGGCGCCGGGCTTTGTTCGCGAGGCTTTCCCTCGTGGAGCTGCCTGAACTGCATCGCCGTTCTCAGATGCTCGCTGCGGGATTCGCGGACGACGAGGTGCGCCGACTTGTCCGTGTCGGAGAGCTCACGCCCGTCCGGCGCGGGGCCTACCTGCGTGGGCCCGCGCCG
>DASYES010000348.1:0-13885 GCA_036498885.1 Pseudonocardia sp. | reverse complement strand
CGCTGGTTGCGAGGCAGTCCGGACGCGCCGAGCTGTTCTGGATTCGATCTGGAACGCTGGACGCGCGTTCGGCGATGGGCAAGCGGTCGATCTAGCGCGCCCGGCGGACGAACGCATTAACTCCTGTCGCGAGCACACCTTCGGGTGGCATTCGGCGCCGGGCGTTGCCGCTTCAGCGACAATACGGGGGTCCATACCGCACGGCGTGGATGTTCTGGGTCCAAAAGGTATAATTTTCGGCTTTTCGCCCACCTCGTGGAAAGTTGATGGAACCATGGCTCTGGACGTCGGCGACGGCAAAACACTCCTGGCACCCGCGTTGCAGGTCACGTGGATCGGCCCGCAACGGCCGGTAGAAGGCGGCACGGTCTTCGTGAAGCCGCTGGCCGAGGACGACGCTGCAGACAACGAGATCACCGCGGACTCCGTGTCCTGACCCTGACCCGGGAGGCTCCGTCGGCGGCCGGCACGTGTCGGCTTGTCCCGTCGCGTCGCGGTAGCCCGATGATTGGCGCAAAACCCGCCGCCAGAGTCTATATGGCGGCCTAGACGTACACGCGGAGTCGACGGTTCGGTCCGCAGCAACAAGAGCCATGGGCGCCCGAATGCCGGAGCGCCCATCCCGCCGGGAATCGGCGTCAGCTCAGCAACTCCTCCAGTGCGACCAGGGTGGCCTCTGCGGAGGCCGCGATAGGAACACCTCGGCCGTGCCGCACCTGCGGCTCGCGAGGGTTGATCCGCACCAGCGCACCGGAGGCCGCGCTGGCCCGCTCCGCCTCCCGGCGCACGGTGGGGAGGGCGTTACCCGCACCCAGCTCCACGACCGCGAGTCGCTTCCCCGCGGCGCGCAGCTCGCGCAGCCAGGTGTTGTGCGCCCGCATCTGGTCGGCGGCGCGATCGGCGATCCACTCCCCGTCGCCGAACATCAGGATGTTCGGGCGGGCGAGGGCCCCGCACGACGGACAGGACGGTAGCGGCGCGAGAGCGCGCATCGTGGCCGTGTCGACGTCGACCGAGATCCCGTCGGCCGACCACACCGGCTGTCCACAGTCGATCATGCACTGCAGGAAGTGGATGGATCCGTGGCACTCGGCCACCTGGTCCTCACCGAATCCGGCGCACTGGAACTGGCCATCGACGTTCGAGGTGAACACGCGCGTCGGCCATCGCTGCGCCCACTTCAGCAGGACGCCGAACCCGGCGTGCGGCACGGTTCTCCGGTACAACGCCAGCCGGTGCCCGTAGAAGCCCCAGACCAGCTCGGGGTCGGCGGCGAAGTGCACCGGGTCGGCGATCTCCTCGAACCGCAGCCCCAGGCCTCGATAGGGCGGGTAGGCCCGCCAGAAGCCTTCGGGGCCGCGGAAGTCGGGCAGGCCCGAGTCCACGCCCATCCCGGCGCCTGCGCACACCAGCAACGCATCGGCGCCTGCTATCAGGGCAGCGGCTACCGAGGCCTGGGCGGATTCAGGGTGCAAGAAAGCTCAGGACGCGGTGGAACGCTGCACTACCTCGAATTCGAGCAGGGACGCCCCGGTGGCGACCGGCTTGGCGCGCTCGCCGCCGTGCGCCTCGGCCGCCGGGCCGTCGCGCCAGGCCTCGAACGACTCCTCGTCCTCCCAATGAGTCAGCACGAAGTAACGGGTCTCGCCCTTGACCGGGCGCAGCAGCTCGAACGAGATGAAGCCTGGCTGCCCGTCCACTGCGTGCAGCCGGTTGGCGAACCTCTTCTCCAGCTCGGGTCCTGCGCCCTCGGGCACCTCGATCGCATTGATCTTCACGACTGCCATGGGACCTAGGCTAGCGGGGATGCGGCGGCGAATGCTGACCAGCGACCGCCTCGAGCTCGCGGTCGTCGAGTTCGGCGGGCGAGGCACTCCGATCGTGGTGCTGCACGGGCTGATGGGCAGGTCGACAACCTGGTGGCCGGTCGCGCAGTGGCTCGTCGCGCACGGCCGCGTGCTCGGCGTGGACGCCCGCGGCCACGGCCGATCCGGAGCGCAGGGTCCGTGGTCCACCGAGCGCATGACAGCCGACGTCGCCGAGCTGCTCGCCGAGGTCGGACCGGCCGTTGTGGTCGGGCACTCGATGGGCGGGCTGCACGGGCTCGTGCTGGCCGCGCGGCATCCGGAGCTGGTGCGGGCGCTCGTCGTCGAGGACATGGGCGTGGATTTCCGCGGTCGCAGCGCCGAGGACGCCCGGGCGTGGTTCGGGGCGCTCCCGCAGCCCTTCCCGTCGCTCGCCGCGGTGCGCCGCGCCTTCGGCTGGCCTCGTCTCGAGTTCGGCGACTACATGGCGGAGTGCGTCGAGGAACGGCCGGACGGCTACCACCTGCTGGCCCGAGTGGAGCATGCGACGGCGATTGCAGCCGAGTGGGCAGAGATCGACCACTGGGACGCCGTGGACGCGGTCCACTGTCCGGCGCTGCTCGTGGAGGCCGAGAACAGCATCGTGCCTGCCGGGCAGATGGCCGAGATGGCCCGTCGGATGGAGGCCGCGGATCACGTGCGGATCCCGGGTACGGGCCACCTGGTGCAGTCGAGCGATCCGGACGCGTACCGGTCGACGGTGGAGTCGTTTTTGAGTAATCACATGTGAGTACTCATGTTTTACTGGGCGCGCTGTGAACCCCACCCGGCTGTTCGTGCTGAGCGCACTCGCGAAGCGCTGCGCGATGTACGGACATCAGATCCGTCGCGACGCCCGCGTAGATCGGGCCGAGCTCTGGTCCAACGTCCGCCCCGGCTCGTTGTACGGCGCCCTGCACCGGCTCGAGGGCGAGGGACTCGTGCGGGCGTTGCGCACCGAGCAGGAGGGCAACATGCCTGCACGCACCGTGTACGAGATCACCACCGAGGGTCGGCGTGAGCTGCACGTTCTCCAGACGGAGGCCTTCGAAGAGGTCCAGTTCCGGCCCGATCCGGTCGATCTCGCGCTCGCCACCGGCTCGGACGTCGACGAGGCCACGTTGCGCGGCCATCTGATCGGCCGGAAACGGGCACTGACGGCGCGGCTGTCCCAGTTGGATCATCTGCACGACCGTGCGTGGCCGGACCAGACCGTTGCCGACGACCTCGTGGTCGAGCACGCGCGGCTGCGGCTGCGTGCGGAGCTGGATTGGCACGAGATGGTGATCGACCAACTCGGCAAGCTCACTGCCGCGACCGAGACCGAGGAGGCCGGGCGATGACGGTCCGACCCTTGCGCCTCATCGGTGACCCCGTGTTGCGGACGTCGTGCAACCCCGTCACCACGTTCGACTCCGCACTGGAAGCGCTGGTCGCCGACCTGCTCGACACCGTGCGCCTGCCGGGGCGGGCCGGCCTCGCTGCCAACCAGATCGGGGTGGCTCTCGCGGCGTTCTCCTACGACGTCGACGATCGGTTCGGCTATGTGCTCAACCCGCGCATCGTCGAGACCGACGGCGAGTACGACGGCGACGAGGCCTGCTTGTCCGTGCCGGGGGTGCACGCCCGGCGGCTGCGCGCCGCCTACGCGCGCGTGGAGGGCGTCGACCTCGACGGGCGCCCCGTGGCGGTCGAGGGCACCGGTGAGCTGGCCCGGTGCCTGCAACACGAGACCGACCACATACGCGGCGAGCTCTACATCGACGCCCTCACCGGGGAGCGCCGGCGCGACGCCATGCGGATGCTGCGCCGCGCCCCGATCTGAGTGCGTTCCACGCTGGCCCGCGAATCGTGATCGACTCCGAGTGGTGGTGATCGTCCGGCGGTGTGACGATGCATGGGCTTCGCAATGGGGGGAAGGGGACGGCCCGTGGCCGACGTGGACACCGCGCTGAGCTCAGGCTTGAAGAACCGGCACGTCACCATGATCAGCATCGCGGGGGTGATCGGGGCCGGTCTGTTCGTCGGCTCGTCCGCCGCGATCGCGACGGCGGGTCCCGCCGTCCTCATCTCCTACGCGTTCGCGGGCCTGCTCGTCGTGCTCGTCATGCGGATGCTCGGCGAGATGGCGGCGGCGCAGCCGGACTCCGGCTCGTTCTCCACCTACGCCGACCGCGCGATCGGCCGCTGGGCAGGGTTCAGCGTCGGCTGGCTGTACTGGTGGTTCTGGGTACTGGTGATCCCGCTCGAGGCCACCGCCGCGGCCACGATTCTCGACTCGTGGATACCCGCCGTTGCCCAATGGGTGTGGGCGCTGGCGATCACGCTGGCGCTCACGGCCACGAACCTCTTCAACGTCGCCAAGTACGGCGAGTTCGAGTTCTGGTTCGCGCTGCTCAAGGTCGTCGCGATCATCGCGTTCATCGCTATCGGGGTGCTGGCGGTGCTCGGTCTGTTGCCGGGCAGCGACGTCACGGGCGCGTCGCGGCTGTTCGACCAGGGTGGCTTCCTGCCGAACGGCATCGGCGCCGTGGTCGCCGCGGTGCTCACCACGATGTTCAGCTTCATGGGCACCGAGATCGTGACGATCGCCGCCGCGGAGTCGGAGAAGCCCGCCGAGCAGATCGGCCGCGCCACCCGTTCGGTGATCTGGCGGATCTCGGTGTTCTACCTGGCGTCGATCCTGATCGTCGTCGCCGTGGTGCCGTGGAACAGCCCAGCGCTCGCCGAAGCCGGCTCGTACCAGGCGGCGCTGGAGGCCATGGGCGTTCCCGGTGCCAAGGCGATCGTCGACCTCGTCGTGCTGGTCGCGGTCGCGAGCTGCCTCAACTCGGCGCTGTACACGGCGTCGCGGATGATCTACTCGCTCGGGCGTCGCGGCCAGGCACCGAGTGCCGTGATGCGCACGACAGCGAACGGCGTGCCTCGCGTCGCGGTGCTCGCCTCCACCGCCATCGGCTTTCTCGCCGTGATCGCCAACTACCTGGTGCCCGAGGCGGTCTTCACCACGCTGCTCGCCACGTCCGGGGCGATCGCGCTGCTCGTCTACCTCGTGGTGGCGGTGTCCCAACTGCGGCTGCGCGCGAAGCTGGAGCAGGAGGGAGCCGACATGCCCGTGCGGATGTGGGCCTACCCGGGGCTCACCTGGGCCGTCGTGATCGTGATCCCGGTGATGCTCATCTACATGGCCACCCGGGAGTCGTCGCGGTTCGATCTGGCGATGACCGCGCTGATCGCCGCGTTGGTCGTCGTGGTCGGGATCCTGACCTCCCGCCGCGGCGAGCGGTCAGCCGATCTCCACCTCGACGACACGCGCGCGGACCGGAGTGACCGGGTGTAGCGCGGCGAACGCGTCGGCAGGCCGTTCATCGGCCAGCACGCAGTGCGGCAGCCACGTGCCGGGCAGGTAGGCGGCGACGGGCGCGCGTACCCGGCCGGCCAACGCGTCGTGCACCGCGGCGTGCACGGCGAGGAGCTCCGCGTCGACCACAGCAGCCAGCACGAGCTCGTCGGCGCGTCCGGCCACTGTGCCCAGCGTGGCGAGCCAGATCGAGGGCAGGGCCAGCAGGCGCAGTTCGACAGCCAGTGCGTCCCTGGCGGGCTGGGGTACGGCCCCGGCGGCGGCGACGGTGACGCCGGGCGTGTCAGTCGGAACCGCGAGCCCGAGCGAACGCAACCGCGCCCGGAGCGACTCCACCTGGGCGCAAGCGTCGTCGTCCAGCCGGAAACGGACCGTCTGCGCCATCGTCACGCGGGCAGCGCGAAGCGGCCGTCGTCGTGCTGCTCGGCGAGGCCGTCCACCAGCAGTGAATGCAGGCAGCGGTCCCGTTGCGCCGCATCCGACCATGCCGCGTCCAGGGCCGCCCGCTCGACGGGGCCTGGTGCATCGCGCAGCACGTCGAGCAGCCGTCCGCGGACCTGCCGGTCGGTGCCGGCAAAGGCCTGCACCGGCTTGCGCGGCCCGGAGTATTCGGGCCGGCCTGCGGCCTGCCATGCGCAGACCGAGCGGACGGGGCAGGCGCCGCAGCGCGGACCACGGGCCGTGCAGACCACCGCGCCCAGCTCCATCAGCCCGGCCGATACCACCGCGGCCGACGCGTCGTCGACCGGCAGCAGTGCATCGACATCGGCGAGGTCGGCGGTCGTGCGCGCCGGTCCCGCGTCCCCGCGGCCGTGCACGGCACGGGCCACCACCCGCCGGACGTTCGTGTCGACAACCGGGCACCGCCTGCCGTACCCGAATGCCGCGATCGCGCGGGCCGTGTAGGAGCCGACGCCGGGCAGCGCCTCCAGCGCATCCACGTCCGAGGGCACCACGTCGCCGTGCTCCTGGGCGATCTCCGCAGCGGCCTCGTGCAGGCGCAGGGCCCGGCGCGGGTAGCCGAGCTTTCCCCAGGCCCGTAGGACGTCGGCCCGCGGCGCCGCAGCGAGCGCAGACGGGACCGGCCACCTGTCCATCCATGCCGCCCACACCGGTTCGACGCGCGCCACCGGCGTCTGTTGGAGCATGAACTCACTCACCATGACGCCCCACGGGGTGGTCCCGGGACGGCGCCACGGCAGGTCCCGGGCGGACGCGCAATACCAGTCGAGCACGAGAGCGGGCAGTGACACGGCTGACGATCGTGCCACTGCCGCTCCGCCGGCCTCAGACCACCTCGTTCAGTTTCCCTGTGGCCACGTCGAAGACGAAGCCGCGAAGCTGGTCGGTGTGCGGGACGAACGGGCTGGCCTTGATCCGATTGATCGACTGGCGGACGTCCTCGTCGAGGTCGGAGAAGGTCTCGACCGCCCACGCGGGCTTGATACCTGTCTCGTCCTGGATGTTCTTCTTGAACTGGTCGTCGGTGAAGGTCAGCATCCCGCAGTCCGTGTGGTGGATGAGGATGATCTCTCTGGTGCCGAGCAGCCGCTGGCTGATGGCCAGCGAGCGGATCTCGTCGTCGGTGACCACACCACCGGCGTTGCGGATCACGTGGGCCTCGCCCTCGCCGAGGCCGAGGATGCCGTAGACGTTGAGCCGGGCGTCCATGCAGGCCACGACGGCGACGTTCTTGGAGGGGGGCAGCGGCAGAGCCCCCGCGAAGGTCTCTGCGTAGCCGGCGTTGTTCGCGAGTAGTTCGTCCGTGACGGACATCGGTGTCTCCTGGTTCGGAACGAGATGTCGCGGGCGAGCGCCCACGACAGTGGGACGCGCGGAGGCCGCGTGGCGACCGGGAAACGTGCGCGGTGCGCTACGCGGCCGGGCGACAGAACTGGTCGAACTGCGTGATCCGGCGGCTCGGCCAGAAGGCCTTGAGCAGCACCGGCGTCCGGACCATGCCAGGAAGTGAACTCGCTCCGCCGGGCGGCTGCAACCCATTCAGCATGGTCAACCGCGCCAGGAGTGAACCTGCTCCGCCGACAGTGTGCACACCGGCGCGTCGCGACGCGCCGAGGCAGAGCCAATTCCGCAACGTATGGTAATCGCTTAGATACTCTTCGTGACGTGTGGGAGCCGGTTGGGCCGCTACCCGCGTCCGTCTACTGGAGGCGGCGCTGGGTGGCGATCGCGTCCACGGCCACTGTCCTCGTGATCGTGGCTTGGGCCGTCGTCATCGTGGTGGCGTCCCTCCCGACATCCACCACCCCCACGACCCGGGCCGCAGTCCAGTCAAGCGCGTCCGCTCCCCAGCAGGCCTCACCGTCCCCGGAAGTCGCGCCGGCGTCTGCCCCGCCGCCGGCGCAACCGGGGACGGTGGGGCCTGCGCCCATCGGATCCCCACCGTCGAACGAGCAACCGCCGCCCCTGCCGGGCGCAGCCATCGCCGCCGAGGCGCTGGTGCCCGACGACACCCCGCGCCAGTCCGTGCCGGTTCCCCCGCCGGTGCCTGTGCCGCCGACCGGCCCGGTGCCCTGTACGAACGCGATGCTGACGGTGGGCGCCGAGATCGATCGCCCCGAGCATCGGGTGGTGGACCGGCCGGTGCTGCGGCTCGTCGTCACCAACGTGAGTGATCAGCCGTGTATCCGGGACCTGGACTCGGCCAGGCAGGAGATCGTGGTGTGGGGGCCCGGCGGTGCACGGATCTGGTCCAGCAACGACTGTGTCAACGCTTCCACCAGCGACCTGCGAACGCTCGTTCCCGGTCAGCCCGTGGCATTCGCGGTGCGGTGGGCGGGGCGCACCTCGACCCCGGGATGTGCCGCACCGCGCACCGTGGTGCCGCCGGGCAGCTACAACGTGATGGCCAGGGTGGACGACGCGATCAGCGCGGCGACCCCGTTCCGGCGAGTCCCGTGATGGTCAGCGGATCGCGTGCAGCACCGAGCCGACGTCGCGGACCTCGGTGATCTTCATTCCTGCGGGGGAGGCGCCGTTGTCGGGTGGCACGAGCGCGTGCGTGAAGCCGAGGCGGGCGGCCTCGGCGAGCCTGCGATCGAGCCCCGTGACCCGGCGCACCTCGCCGGCCAGCCCGATCTCACCGAGTACGACGACATCGGGTGGGAGCGCGACGTCACGGCGCGCGGAGGTGATCGCGAGGGCCAGTGCCAGGTCGGCTGCGGGTTCGACGACCCGCATCCCGCCCACGGTGGCGGCATAGACCTCGGCATCGTGCAGCCGCACGCCCGCCCGCTTCTCCAGGACGGCGAGCAGCATCGCGATGCGTGCGTTGTCGAGCCCACTGACCGCACGCCGCGGGCTGGGGATGTCCTTACCCGTCACCAGCGCCTGGAGCTCGGCGGGGAGCGGGCGGCGACCGTCCATCACCACGGTGACGGCGGTGCCGGGCACCGGGGGACCGCCGAACCGCGCCAGGAAGAGCCCTGACGGGTCGGGCATCCCGACGATGCCTTGGTCTCTCAGTTCGAAGCAGCCCACCTCGTCCGCGGGTCCGAAGCGGTTCTTGACCCCACGCACCATCCGGAGCGTGGAGTGCTTGTCCCCTTCGAATGCGAGCACGACGTCGACGAGGTGCTCGAGCACCCGTGGGCCCGCGATGGCGCCGTCCTTGGTGACATGTCCCACCAGCACGACCGGCAGGCCGCGCTCCTTCGCGAGTCCGGTGAGCGCGACGGTGACCGCGCGGGTCTGCGTCACGCCGCCGGGGGAGCCGTCCGCATCGCCGGTGGACATCGTCTGCACCGAGTCGACGACGAGCAGGTCAGGGCGCAGTTCGTCGATGTGGCCGACGATTGCGCCGAGGTCGGACTCGGCGGCGAGGTAGAGCTCGTCGTGCACAGCGCCGGTGCGCTCGGCGCGCAGTCGCACCTGGCCCGCGCTCTCCTCGCCCGTGACGTACAGCACGCGACCTGCGCTCGCCGCCTTGGCGGCGACCTCCAGCAGGAGCGTGGACTTCCCGACGCCGGGCTCGCCTGCCAGCAGGACGACCGAACCGGGGACGAGGCCACCGCCGAGCACCCGATCCAGTTCGGACACGCCCGTGGGCCTCGCGCGGGCCGAGTCGAGCGCGACGTCCGCGATGCGGCGGGCAGGGGCGGTGGGGGCTCCGGCCGCGACCCTCTTCCGCGCGGGAGCGGCGGCCACCGGGGCGGACTCCTCGAGGCTTCCCCAGGCCTGGCAGGACGGGCAGCGCCCCACCCACTGGGCCGCAAGGTGCCCGCACTCGGCGCAGCGGTAGCCCCCACGGGCCGTGCGGGTGCGGGGTGTCACGCCTGCGGCGCGGGCACGGTCACTCGGCCGCGTTCTCGCGCGGGCCGGTGGGGTTCTGGACCGGGACGGGGACCTGGATCTGGCCGGCCTGCTCGAAGGTGAAGGTGACCGGGTAGGTCGGGCCGCCCGTGATGTCCTCGCGGAGACCGGTGAGCACGATGTTCGCCTCGCTGACGCCGCCGGAGACCGGCGGAGTGGCGGGAGGCGGCGTCGCGCCACCCGGCGCGGGCGTGGCCGCCGTCGTCGGAGCGGGCGCCTCGGGAGCGGCGGGAGCGCCGGGTGCGGCAGGGGCGCCAGGCGTAGCCGGTGCGCCGGGGGCACCAGGCGCTGCCGGCGCGCCAGGAGCGGGCGGGAGGGCGGGCGCTGCCGGAGCAGGCGGAGCGCCCTCGACCAGCAGCTTCTGCCCGGGGGCGAGGTCGGTCGCTCCGGTGATCTGCACGGACGAGGCGATGGGACTCGACACCGAGACCAGCCGATCGGCCTGGGTGCCGGCGTTCACGATGCTCATCGACAGGGGAGCGCTGCCCCCGCGGGGATAGACGGCCGCGCCCTTGGTCTCGTCACTGAACTCGATGACCGAGTCGCGGAGCGCGATCTTGCCCACCTCGACGTTGGCGCCATTCACGGCCGAGACCTGCGTGTCGGTCTGGGTGATCTGGCCCGCTCCGCACCCGGCGAGCGTGACGGCCGCGGCTACCGCCCCGACGAGGGCTGCTGCAGTCGGACGGATACGCACGATGCGGCTCACGGGTCTGACGTCCTTCCTGGCGGGCCATCACGTCGTGCTGCGGGCGCAGCGGCGCAACGGACGCGGACGGCTGACGTCCCCGCCGGTCACTGGCTTCGGCCTGCACGAGCCTAACGCCCCCTGCAGGAGCGCCGGTCACGGTCCCCCGCAGCGGCCACAATAGCTGCGCCTGCACGTTTCCCGCTGCTTGTCAATCCCCTGACCTGCGACGACAGGCCGGGTCGGGCAGCGGTGCCAGGTCCGGCCGTGTTAACCTGGTTCCAGCGAAAGGGGCAGAGGACACATGGCTTTCAAGGTCGGAGAGACCGTCGTCTACCCGCACCACGGTGCCGCTCTCATCGAGGCCATCGAGACTCGGACGATCAAGGGTGAGGAACGTCAGTACCTCGTCCTCAAGGTCGCGCAGGGTGATCTCACGGTGCGTGTTCCCGCCGAGAACGCCGAGGTGGTAGGCGTTCGTGACGTGGTGGGCCAGGAAGGTCTGGACAGGGTGTTCGAGGTGCTTCGCGCCCCGCATACCGAGGAACCCACGAACTGGTCACGCCGGTACAAGGCGAACCTGGAGAAGCTTGCCTCAGGAGACGTGAACAAGGTTGCCGAGGTCGTCCGCGACCTGTGGCGGCGGGAGAAGGATCGCGGTCTGTCTGCCGGCGAGAAGCGCATGCTTGCCAAGGCCCGCCAGATCCTCGTCAGTGAACTGGCTCTCGCCGAGGGCACCGACGAGGAACGGGCCGAGATGCTCCTCGACGAGGTCCTCGCCACCGCCACGGCCTGAGCGCACGCCCACTGTCCCCATCTGCTGGCCACGGTCACAGCATGAGCACGCTTGCCGTGGTGGTGGCCGGCGACCCTGACGAGGTAGACGTCCTCACGGCTGTCGGTGGTCAACCGATGGTCGTGAGGTCCGTGTGCTCGCTGCTGACCACGGGCCTCGTCGACCATGTTGTTCTGCTCGTCGCGGATGAGCGGCGTGATGCCGTGGTACGGGCCTGTTCTGAGTTGTCCGTGAGCGTGCCTATGCATGCGTTGTCCGAAATGCGGCCACACGCCTCTCAACGACCAGACGCCACCGCGGGTGACGGGCCGATCACGATCAGTTCGGCAGACGTCGTCGTCGTGCACGAGGCGTCGCGACCGCTCGCGCCGGCCTCGCTCACCACGGCTGTCGTAGCTGCAGTCCGTGAGGGCCACGAGATGGCCGTGCCTGTCCTGCCGCTGGTCGACACCGTCAAACAGGTGGACGCCGAGGGCTTGGTGCATGGCACTCCGGACCGGTCGGGGTTGCGCGTGCTGCAGACGCCCCTCGCAGTGCGAGGTGATCTCCTGCGTCCCGCACTCGCCGCCGATCCACTGGCGTTGGCGCGCCACCACGCAGCTTCGGGTGGGGCTGTCCACACCGTTGCGGGCCACTCGGCTGCATTCGCCGTCCGCAGCGCCTGGGACCTCGAGCTTGCCGAGCTACTGGAGAAGAGGAGCGGACGATGAGAGTCGGCGTGGGCACCGACGTGCATCCGGTCGAGGCAGGCCGCGAGTGCTGGGTCGCGGGGTTGCACTGGCCCGGGGTGGCGGGGTGTGCCGGCCATTCCGACGGTGACGTCGCCGCGCACGCCCTGTGCGACGCGCTGCTGTCGGCCGCGGGCCTCGGCGACCTCGGGGCGGTGTTCGGCACGAGCCGCCCGGAATGGGGCGGCGCGAGCGGTGTGGCGCTGCTCGGCGAGGTGCGCAAGCTTCTGGCGGCCGACGGATGGACGGTCGGCAACGCTGCCGTGCAGGTGATCGGCAACGCACCGAAGATCGGCACCAGGCGGGCCGAGGCGCAGCAGGCGCTCTCGGAAGCCGTCGGCGGACCGGTGGCGGTCTCGGGTACCACCACCGACGGGCTCGGGCTGACGGGTCGAGGCGAGGGCGTGGCAGCGATAGCGACGGCCCTGCTGCTCGAGATCCCCTGATCCCGGCGCCTGGAGCGCGCCGGCTCTGTCACGTCTGGTGCATTGCGTCCAGTCGGCTCTGCACCTGATCCGCATCGAGCTGTTCCACGCGCTGGCTGAGCATCCACTGGTGACCGAACGGGTCGGCGAGCCGGCCGCCGTAGTCGCCGTACCCGTGATCGGCGATCTCGAAGATCACCGTCGCGCCCGCCGCCAGCATTCGCTCGGCCACGGCATCGGCGTCCGAGACGGTCAGCGACATGATCACCGAAACCCCACCTCCGCCCGGTGCCGGGTCGCCGTCGCCCGCGTCCTTCACCGCGAAGCGCACCGGTCCTGCCTGCACCAAGCTGTGCACGACGCGACCGTCGGGGCCGGTGTAGCGCTCGAGCACCTCACCGCTGAATGCGGCCGTGTAGAAGGCGAGCGCGGCGTCGGCGCCCTCCACGACGAGCCGGGGCTGCAGTCCGAGAATCTGAGTCATGGTGCGGAGTTTGACCGCTTGTGAACTTCGCGTCGTGGACGAAGCGGAACTGCCCTGGTAAACCATGCGGACCACGGGTCCGTACTCTGGAAGATGTGAGCCTGCGCCTCTTCGACACCGCCACCAGAAAGCAGCGGGACTTCGTCCCCCTGCAGGCCGGGGCTGCGTCGATCTACGTCTGTGGCGCCACGGTGCAGGGCCTGCCGCACATCGGTCACGTCCGCTCGGGGCTCAACTACGACGTCCTGCGCCGATGGCTGGCCCACAAGGGTCTCGACGTGATGCTCGTACGCAACGTCACCGACATCGACGACAAGATCCTGCGCAAGGCGGCGGCGGCCGGCAGGCCGTGGTGGGAGTGGGCGTCCACCCACGAACGTGCCTTCGACGCCGCGTACGACGCGCTCGGCTGCCTCCCGGCGTCGATCGAGCCGCGCGCCACCGGCCACGTCCCGCAGATGGTCGAGCTCATCGAGCGGCTCATGGAGCGGGGCCACGCCTATGCGGCCGGAGGCGACGTCTACTTCGCGGTGCGGAGCTTCCCGGAGTACGGAGCCCTGTCGCATCAGAAGGTCGACGACGTCGCCCAGGGCGAGGGCGAGGGCGGGTCGAAGCGCGATCCGCTCGACTTCACGCTCTGGAAGGCGGCCAAGCCCGGAGAACCGTCGTGGACCACTCCGTGGGGCCGTGGCCGTCCCGGGTGGCATCTCGAGTGCTCGGCGATGTCCACCTTCTACCTGGGCCCCCAGTTCGACATCCACGGCGGCGGGCTCGACCTCGTGTTCCCGCACCACGAGAACGAACGTGCGCAGTCGAACGCGGCAGGCGACCCGTTCGCGCAGTACTGGCTGCACAACGCCTGGGTAACGATGGGTGGCGAGAAGATGTCGAAGTCGCTCGGCAACACCCTCTCCATCGACGTACTGCTGCGCCGGGTCCGTGGCGTCGAGCTGCGGTACTACCTGGTGGGCCCGCACTACCGCTCGTCGATCGATTACTCCGACGACGCGCTGCACGAGTCCGTGGCCGCCTACCGGCGCATCGAATCGTTCGTCCACCGCGTGCGTGAGCGGATCGGCACGCCGGAGCCGGGGACGCTCGCCCCCGAGTTCGTCGAAGCGATGGACGACGACCTGGGCACCCCCGGCGCGTTGGCCGCGATCCACGGCACCGTGCGCGAAGGCAACACTGCTCTGGACGCCGGAGACCGTCCGGCCGCCCTGCGCG
>DASYES010000347.1:0-2265 GCA_036498885.1 Pseudonocardia sp. | reverse complement strand
ACCCCGAGAGGCGCCCGCGCGGTGGGCGCAGTATGAGCCGACGGACGACGCACGGGGGGACCACGGTGACGACACCACGGATGGGCCGGATCGCGGCGGCGGGAGCGCTCGCGGGAGCCCTCCTCATACTGGCGGGCTGCTCCGGGAGCGCCGCACCCGCACCGGTGCAGGTGCCGCCAGTGACCAGCACACCGACCACCCAGAACGCCCCCACGAGCCAACCGGGCGCCGCCCAGCCGACCCGCACGGAGGTCCCGGGCGACGACGGAGCGGCCGCGGGACCGCAGCGCTGCACCACGGGCGAGCTCTCGGCGTCCCTCGGCGGGGGCGACGCGGGAGCCGGTTCGGTGTTCCGCACGCTGATCTTCACCAACACCGGCTCGCGCACCTGCGAGCTCCGCGGCTTCCCCGGCGTCTCCTACGTCGCGGGCGACGACGGTCACCAGGTTGGCCAGGCCGCCGCGATGTCGGGCGAGCGCGGAGCGCAGGTCCCGATCGCACCCGGAGGCACGGCCGTGGCCCAACTCCGGATGGCGAACGCCCTGAACTTCGACGAGGCAGCCTGCCGTCCCACACCGGTGCGCGGGCTGCGGGTCTACCCCCCGGGCGACACCGCCTCGCTGTTCGTCCCGATGGACGGCACAGGCTGCGCCGGACCGCTCACCGAGTCGCTGCTGACAGTGCAGACGATCACGGCCCCCTGATCGGCCGCCGGCTCAGCGGCGCAGGGCGGTCTCCCGCTCCATATGCGACAGCTTCTCGGGATTACGCACGGCGTAGAGCCCGGTGATGAGGCCGTCGTCGATGCGCACCGCCACGACCGTGTCGATCTCGCCGCCGAGCCGGAGAATCAGCGCCGGGTAGCCGTTGACCTGCGCCGGCTGCAGTGACATCACGGCGGCGACCCTGCTGATCCCCGCGGCCAGCACGCGAGCCACCCTGTCGGCCCCCACGACGGGCTTCAGCACGGCCTGCACGACTCCGCCGCCGTCGCCCACGAGGACGACATCCGGCGCGAGGACGTCGAGGAGGCGTTGGAGATCACCCGTTTCGACCGCCCGTTGGAACGCCTCGAGCGCGGCTCGGGTCTCTGCTGCCGAAACGACGCCGCGCGGCCGGCGCGCGGCGACATGTGACCGTGCCCGGTGCGCGATCTGGCGGACCGCGACCGGGCTCTTACCGACGGCGTCCGCGATCTCGTCGTAGGTCAGATCGAAGACCTCACGCAGCACGAACACCGCTCGCTCGGTCGGCGTGAGTGTCTCCAGGACCAGCAGCATCGCGATCGAGACGCTGTCGGCCAACTCGACGTCCTCGGCCACGTCGGGCGCGGTCAGCAACGGCTCGGGCAGCCAGGGGCCGACGTAGGACTCCTTGCGGCGGCCGAGGGAACGCAGCCGACTCAGCGCCTGGCGAGTGGTGATCCGGACCAGGTACGCACGCTGATTCTGCACCGCGGCGAGGTCGACGCCCGCCCAGCGCAGCCAGGTCTCCTGGAGGACGTCCTCCGCGTCGGCAGCCGAGCCGAGCATCTCGTAGGCGACGGTGAACAGCAGGTTGCGGTGGGCGAGGAACGCCTCGGTCGCGGGGTCCGGGCGGTCGTCCCCGCCCATGCCTTCGCCGCGATCTTCGGGCGCTGTCCGCGACGTGCCGGCCATGGATGGCTCCTCTTCACTGTCAACTGTGCCGCCCACCAGACGCCGAATCCCGCCATTGTGTGACACCGAGCCGCTATGGCGCTCGTCACGTCGCCGCGCTGTCACACGGACCCGGTCGCCGGCATCTCGTGTTCGTACGCAAACGCCACGAGTGAGGACGAAGTCATGGACGTCAGGTTCGACCTGTTCGCCAACGAGACCGCCGCCAAGATCGGCAAGCGGTTCGCCAACGTCAGCATGGTGGTCGCTCAGTCGCCGCTGCCGAAGTCCACGCAGGAGCTGGTGTCGCTGCGCGCCAGCCAGATCAATGGCTGCGGCTTCTGCGTCGACATGCACACCAAGGATGCGGCGGCCGCCGGTGAAACCCCGGTCCGGCTCAACCTGGTCGCCACCTGGCGCGAGGCCACCGTGTTCACAGAGGCCGAGCGGGCCGCGCTGGCGCTCGCCGAGGAGGGCACCCGGCTCGCCGACGCCCACCAGGGCGTGTCCGACGAGACCTGGGCCCAGGTGCGCAAGCACTACGACGACGACCAGGTCGCCGCGCTTGTCGGCGCGGTCGCCATGATCAACGCGGCCAACCGGCTCGGGGTGATCCTGCGCCAGAAGG
>DASYES010000346.1:0-2778 GCA_036498885.1 Pseudonocardia sp. | reverse complement strand
TCGCCCCGGCCATCCGCATCCGGACGAGCCCGCGCGGAGCCTCGACGGGCAGGGGCTCGTCGCTGAACTGCCCGTACAGCCCGAGATGGATGTGCACGACGAGCCCGGGACCGTAGTGGTGGAACAGGTGCTTGCCGTGGGCCTCGGCCCGCAACAGCGCAAGGCCGTCGATGACCGCCGCGCTCGCGGCGAAGCGGCCCTGCGGGCTCGACACGGCGACGGGTGCGCCGGCGAAGCGGCGGCGGTGGAGCCGAGCGAGCCGGTGGAGGGTGTGGCCTTCCGGCATCTGCGGGAGATCTCTACGGCGCGGCCGGGATCTGGCCGGGCGGCAGCGGGGGCGGGGTGCCGGTGCGCTCGTACTCGGCGAGCAGGTCGATCCGCCGCTGGTGGCGGGGCTCCTCCGAGAAGGGCGTGGCGACGAACGCCTCGACGAACTGGGTGGCCTCGTCCAGCGTGTGCATCCGCGCGCCCACAGCGACGACCTGCGCGTCGTTGTGCTGGCGGGCCAGGGTGGCGGTCTCGACACTCCAGGCGAGGGCGGACCGGATGCCGGGCACCTTGTTGGCGGCGATCTGCTCGCCGTTACCCGAACCACCGACGACGACGCCCAGGCTGCCCGGGTCGGCGAGGGTTCGCCGGGCCGCCTCGACGCAGAACGGCGGGTAGTCGTCCTCCGGGTCGTAGGTGGCAGGCCCCACGTCGATCGCCTCATGGCCCTGGCTGGTCAGGTGCGCGACCAGGTGGGCCTTGAGCTCGAAGCCTGCATGGTCGGAACCGAGGTAGACGCGCACGAGAAGAAATACTGCCCCACACGGCTTCGCCCCGGCCCGGACGGGGTTGCACACGGACGGGTGGTGGCCTCAGCGGCGAGGGTCGTCCCGCTTCGCGGCGTCCGTGTCGGCGTCGGTGCCCTCCTCCCGCTTCGGGGCCTGGTCCTCGGGCGCGGGGTCGGGGGTGTGGGTGGCTGGTCCGGCGGGTTCGGGGGCGTCCGGGTCGGGCACCGAGCCGTCCGGAGACGGCGCGTTGGGCACGGAGAGGACCGTCTGCAGCGACTCCAGCGGCGGGTCCACCCGGGGCGCCGTCTCACCGCCTGCCCGTGCGTCGATCCGCTCGCTCAGGTAGCGCAGCACCACCGCGCACGTAGCGGCCACCGGGACGGACAGGAACGCTCCCGCGATCCCGAAGAGCGTGCCGCCCGCGGTGACGGCGAGCAGCACGACCGCGGCGTGCAGCCGGAGGCTGCGCCCCTGCAGGATCGGCTGCATCACGTTGCCCTCGAGCTGCTGCACGGCGACGATGATCGCCAGGACGATGAGCGCCGTGGTGAAGCCGTTGCTCACCAGCGCCACCAGCACCCCGAGCGCGCCGGCCACGATCGCGCCGACGATCGGGATGAACGCGCCGATGAACGTGATCACGGCGAGCGGGACGGCCAGCGGCACCCCGAGGATCCCCAGACCCATCCCGATCAGGACGCTGTCGACGAGCGCCACGATCGCCTGCACGCGGATGAAGTCCGAGACGGTCTTCCAGACCCGCCTCAGCACCTCGGCGAGGTGACTGCCCGCGCCCTCGCCCGCCACCCCGAGCAACCAGGGCAGGAAGCGCGGCCCGTCCTTGAGGAACAGGAAGACGAGCACCAGCGTCAGCAGGGCGGTGACCACGCCGGAGGCCACGCTCCCGACCCCGGCGAGCACGCTCGTGGTGATCGTCGACAGGCTCTGCTGCAACTGCGTGGTGATGTTCTGCAGCACCGCGTCGAGCTCGCCCCTGGCGAAGTCGACCTGTGGTCCGGCCAGCCACTGCTGGATCGCGGTGAGACCGCTGGACGCGCTGCGCGTGATCTCGGGGATGCTGCCCGCCACCGATGTGGCGATCAGCGCGACGAGCCCGGCCAGCACGATGATCCCGGCGAGCAGCACGGTGGCCGAGGCCAACGCTGGCGGGAAGCCGTGCTTGCGCAGCCACGAGGTAGGTGGCCACAGCACCGTGGTGATGATCACCGCCAGGATCACCGGGAAGATGACCGACCACAGCAGACCGATGACGGTCCAGATCAGGAACGCGCCCGCTGCCACCAGGATCACCCGGAGACTCCAGCGGGCAGCCCAGGTGAGACCCTCGCCGATCGCGGTTCCGCGGCCCCGGCGCGGGCGGTCGGTGGTGGTCACGACGACTCCTCTGTTCGGTCCGGAGGCACCGCTGCGTGTCGTCCCGCCCGGCACGCGAGCCTTACCCGCGGACAAGGTTCTCAGACATCGGAGATCCGCACCGGACGTCGTACCGCCTACGATTCCGGGGGTGAGCATCGACAGCGTCGTCACGGGCGGCGACGGTCCAGCCGCAGGCGTCGTGCTCGTCGGCGGTAGGTCGTCGCGGATGGGTGAGTCGAAGGCCGCGCTCGAATGGCACGGCTCCACACTGGTGCGTCGCACCGCCGGACTGCTGGCCCGCACGGTCGACGGACCGGTCGTCGTGGTCCGCGCGCCCGGCCAGCCCCTGCCCGAGCTGCCCGCCGGGGTCGAGGTCGTCGAGGACCCCGCGGAGGGCCTCGGGCCGATGCAGGGAATCGCCACCGGGCTCGCCGCGCTGTCCGACCGCGCGCTCGTCGCGTTCGCCTGTTCGACCGATCTGCCGTTCCTGCACCCGGCGTACGTCCGGCGGGTGCTTGCCGCGCTCGACGCCGACGTCGACGTCGTGCTGCCGCACGTCCGCGGGCACCGCCAACCGCTCGCCACCGCGTACCGCACGGCGCTCGCACCCATCGTGGCCGGGCTG
>DASYES010000345.1:0-3395 GCA_036498885.1 Pseudonocardia sp. | reverse complement strand
GGAGCTCGACCGGGTGCCGCACATGCAGATCAGCGACAAGGTCTCGATGTGCAACTACCGGGCGAACCGGTTCGTGTGCGACGCCGCAGACCGCGCGATGCAGGTGCACGGCGGGCTCGGCTACACGCGGCACACGCCCTTCGAACACATCTATCGCCACCACCGCCGGTACCGGATCACCGAGGGTGCGGAGGAGGTCCAGATGCGCAAGGTCGCGGGTTATCTGTTCGGCTTCGCAGGACCACGAAAGGGACAGGGCTGAGAACGGTGGAGGACTTTCGGGAGATCGGACGCCGGCTGTCGAACTGGGGCCGTTGGGACGTCGACGGGCGGCGTGACGAGCGGGGCACGACGAACCTGCTGACGCCGGAGAGGATCGCCGCCGCCACCGGCCTGGTACGTGACGGCAAGGTGTTCGACCTCGGCATCCCCTTCGGACCGGGCGGGCCGCAGCCCGGCGGCGGGCGTATCAACCCGGTCCTGCTCTTCTCCGAGACCGGCGCCGACCAGAACTATCCCGGCGCCTTCCACTACGCCGACGACTACGTCTTCATGCCACTGCAGAGCGCGTCGCAGTGGGACGGGCTTGCGCACGTCTTCTACGACGACCTGCTCTACAACGGGTTCCCCGCATCGGACGTCTCGCCCCACGGCGCGAAGCACCTGTCCATCGAGAACCAGGCAAAGGGCCTCGTGGGGCGCGGCGTGCTGGTGGACGTCGCGCGCCGCCGCGGCGTCGAGTGGCTCGAGGCGGGTGAGGTCATCACCCCGGAGGAGCTCGACGCCACGCTGGCCGCGCAGGGCACCGAGCTGCGTGGCGGCGACATCGTGGCTGTGCGGACGGGGTGGCGCCGGAAGTTCCTCTCCGACGGCGACGCCGCGTCGTTCATGGCCGGAGAGCCCGGGCTCGGCCTGGCGTGCTGCGAGTGGCTGCACGGCCACGATGTCGCCGCGGTGTGCTCGGACAACTGGGCGATCGAGGTGCTCCCCGGCGAGGTCGAGGGAGAGATGCTTCCCGTGCACATGGTGCTGATCCGGGACATGGGGATGACGCTCGGCGAGATCCTCGACTTCGAGGAGCTCTCGGCGGACTGCGCGGCCGACGGGCGCTACGAGTTCCTCCTGACGGCGCCGCCCATCAAGTTCCGGCGCGCGGTCGGCTCGCCCATCAACCCGCTGGCGATCAAGTAAGGGGACCTACGTGCGGGTAACCTGGTCGACCCGTCCCACCGGGGCGGCGCAGAGGAGGTGGCCGCGTGGCGAGCCCAGCTCTGCCGGAGCAACCCGACGCGCGCGGGGCCAGGCCCACGCCGCCACGCGTGCCGCACGGTCCGGTGGGCGAAGCGGGGATCCTGGACGCAGCTCTCGCGGTGATGGCGGAGCACGGCTACCACGGCACGTCGGTGCGGGACATCGCCGAGCGCGCGGGCGTGAGCCCGGCGGCGCTCTACCACCACTTCGCGTCGAAGCAGCAGGTGCTCGCGACGATCATGGAACGCGGGATCAAGGCGCTGCTGGAGCGCACCCATGCCGCGCTGGCGGACGCGGGCGACGAGCCTGCGGCCAGGCTGCGGGCGATCGTCGACGTGCAGGTGCTGTTCCACCTCCAGGACCAGCGGGGCACGTTGCTCGGCACGAGCGAGTTGCGTGCGCTGGAGGAGCCGGTGCGCAGCCGGCACATCGCCAAGCGCCAGCAGCAGCAACGCCTGTTCGACGGGGTGGTCACCGAGGGCGTCGAGCGCGGGGTGTTCACGACGCCGATCCCGCTGGAGGCCGCCAGGGCGATCGTCGTGATGTGCACCGGTGTGGCGAGCTGGTTCTCCCCGAGAGGCCGGATGAGCCGCGCCGAAGTGGTGCGCCGCTACCAGCGGCTCGCGCTGGACATGGTGGGGGCGCACGAGGCCTGACCCTCGGGTCTCGGCGGCCGCGATGACGGCCGTCGCGATCCTCGACGGGCGTCCCGCCGACGCGTCGGACCCGGACGTGCTCGCCTGCCTGCTCGCTCGCCGGCTCACCACGGTTCTGGGCGCCCAGGTGTCGGTCGAGCGGCTCACCCGCCTCACCGGTGGAGCGAGCCGGGAGACGTGGTCGTTCACCGCTCGCATCGGTGACGGGCATCGCAGGCTCGTGCTGCGCCGTGACCCACCCGGTGCCGGACGACCCGAAGGGATGGCCTGGGAGGCCGCTGCCATCGCCGCCGCGCGGACCGCGGCCGTGCCCGTGCCGTTGCTCGTCGACTCCGGCACCGATCCGGCCGTGCTCGGCTCGCCGTACCTGGTCACCGAGTACGTCGACGGCGAGACGATCGCACGGCGGCTGCTGCGCGAACCGCAGTACGCGAGTGCACGGGAGACGATGGCCACCGAGCTGGGCCGGACCCTTGCCCGGATCCACGGGGTGCCCCTTGACGCCGTGCCGGATCTCGAGACCCACGACCCCCTCGAGCACCTGCTGGCGTGCTATGAGGACGTCGGCGAACCGCTCCCGACTGTCGAGATCGCATTGCGGTGGCTCGAGCGGCACCGGCCGGACCCGACGGCAGAGACCGTGGTGCACGGCGACTTCCGCACCGGAAACCTGATCATCGGCCCCGACGGGCTGCGCGCCGTGCTCGACTGGGAGCTGGTGCACCGCGGCGACCCGCGCGAGGACCTCGGCTGGTTGTGCGTGAAGTGCTGGCGGTTCGGCTCGGCGCTGCCGGTGGGTGGGTTCGGCACCGTCGAGGCGCTGCTCGACGGCTACGCGGAGGTCGCGGGCACGCGGCCCGACCCGCAGGCCGTGCTGTGGTGGCAGATCTACGGCACCGCGCGCTGGGCCGTGGGCTGCCGGGCGATGGCCGAGCGGCACCTCTCCGGCGAGACACCCTCGGTCGAGCTGGCCGCCATCGGCCGGCGCGTCTGCGAACAGGAGCACGATCTGCTGCTCGCCCTCGGGCTGCCCGCCGAACCCGCGGAGGACGGGCTGCCTGCCGTCGAGTCCGATCTGCACGGCAGCCCCACCTCCGCCGACCTGGTCGGCGCCGTCGCGCACTTCCTGCGTGAGGAGTTGATGCCGGCCACCGAGGGCCGGTTGAACTTCCTGGCGCGCGTGGCCGCGAACGCGCTCGACGGCGTCGGGCGTGAGCTGCGGCTCGGGCCCGAGCAAGAGCGCCGCCACGCCGAGCGGCTCGCCCGGTTCGGCGTCACCGACCAGGCCGGGCTGGCCGCAGCCATCCGTTCCGGTGAGATCGAGGCGGACGATCCGGCGCTGCTCGCCGCGGTCCGGGCCGCGGTGACCGACCGGCTCGCCGTCGCGAACCCGCGCTATCTGTCCCACCCGGGCTGATCCCGGAGGGACGGCCGAAACACCGACCGAACAAGCGGAGTGGATCGATGAGGATCTCCGACGTGCTGGCG
>DASYES010000344.1:0-3455 GCA_036498885.1 Pseudonocardia sp. | reverse complement strand
CGCCGCCGGCGGTATCGCCGCCACCTTCAACGCCCCGGTCGCCGGGGTGTTCTTCGCGCTCGAGATCATCCTGCGCAGCTTCACCGCCGAGGCCTTCGGCGTGGTGGTCCTCTCCTCGGTCACCGCAGCCGTCGTCGGGCGCACGGTGCTGGGCAGTGAGCCGTTCCTCGTCCTGCCGGCATTCACCCTCCACTCCCCGGTCGAGTACCTGCTCTACGCAGCACTCGGGCTCGCGGCCGGGCTGACCGGGTGGCTGTTCGCCCGCGTGCTCTACGGCATCGAGGACGCCTGCGACTGGCTCTGGCGTGGGCCGGAGTGGCTGCGCCCCGCCGTCGGCGGGGTGCTGCTCGGTGCCCTGCTGCTCGCGCTGCCTCAGATGTACGGGGTGGGCTATCCCATCCTCGAGAACGGGGTGAGCGGCAAGTACGCCATCGGCTTCCTGCTTCTGCTGCTGATCGGGAAGATGCTCGCCACCAGCCTCACGATCGGCATCGGCGGCTCCGGAGGCGTGTTCGCCCCCTCGCTGTTCATCGGAGCGATGGCCGGCACGGCGTTCGGCATGGCCATGCAGGCCGCGTTCCCCCACCTGGGCATCGCACCGGGCGCCTACGGACTTGTCGGGATGGCGGCGGTGTTCGCCGGCGCCAGCCACGCTCCGATCGCGGCGCTGGTGATCGTCTTCGAGCTCACCGGCGAGTACTCGATCATCCTGCCCCTGATGACAGCCGTCGCCCTGGCCACCGGCGTCAGCCACCTCGTGTCCCGCCGGACGATCTACACCCTCAAGCTGCTGCGTCGCGGCGTCGACATCGACGCCACCACTGCCGACGCGAGCCACGACGATGCCGACGACCCGCTGCAGCGCCTCACCGTCGCCGAGGCCATGCGGCCCCTCCCGGAGCCGGTCGACGCGCGAGCCGCCCGCAAGGAGGTGCTTGCGCGCCTCGCGGGCGCCCGCTACGGGGCTCTCCCCGTATACGACGACAGTGGCTACCGGGGCGCCGTCACTGCCGCAACCCTCGACGACCCCTGGCCTGCACACGACGACGAACCGGGCGCTGCAGACCTCACCGCCATGCTGCCGGCCCTGAGGCCAGATGCCACGCTGCGCGCCGCAGCACTCGCACTTCAGAGCCACGACTCCACGGGCCTACCTGTGGTGCCTGTCGACACCACCGAACCCATCGGGTGGCTGGACCACCGGGACGTGCTCGCAGCGCTGACCGCCGATGACCATCAGGTCTGAGCGGCGATCACCGGTGCCGGGGAACCTGACGATGGACTGACGATCAGTCACCCTCGGTAGCGGTTCCCGATCACGGCGGCTAGAACTTCCACACAGGGTGGTCGGCAGCCGTCATCGGGGATCGCGACTGTCCGGATACCGGAGCGGCGGGTACGGCTGGGGAGCCCGACCCTGCACCGGGCTTGGGGGATCCTTCCGGACAGCACGGCGATTGAGGCTGCCGACCACCCAACCTCGCGGTCAACGGCTTCGCAAGCTGCCCGCCAGGTAAGGCGTGACGTTCCCCGGGAACACCCGTCGCATCGTGGCGGCACAGCCGCGAGAACAGGGCCACCGACGATCGTCACAACCCGGTCATCGCCCGAACGAGAGGGGAGCGACCATGGACGCACGGCCACACCGAGGCAGGTTCCCACTCCGGCTCTCCGCCGCATTAGCGGCAGCCGCCGCACTGGCTCTCGCGGGGTGTACCCAGAGCGCAGAGCCCGTCGCTCCGGAGCCGCCCACCCAGCCCGCACCGGCGACAGAGGTCGACCCGGCAGCCATCACATGGACGGGATCGGTCTGCAGCGCTCTCGCCCCGGTCGTGCAGGCCCTGGGAACACCGCCCACGTCCGGCTTCGCCGACCCCGCGGCGGCCAAACAGGCCTATCTCGCCTACATCGATCGCGCACTCGGGGAAGCGGAGCAGGCCGCGCGGCAGGTGGACGAGGCAGGAGCGGCACCGGTACAGGGCGGGGACGAGCTCACTCGGGACGTGCAGAGCAGGCTCACCGATCTGCGACAGGATTTGATGCAGGCCAAGGCGCAGGTCGAGGCGGCCGATCCGGCTGATCCCGTCGCATTCGGGCGTGCAGCCGCCGCCGCAGGCAACATTCTAGGTTCGATGGGACACAGCGCCCAGGCCGTCGCCGCGGTCTCCGGCGACCCGCAACTGAATGCCGCATTCGACCAGGCCGAGCCCTGCAACCAGCTCAGGACGTTCGGCACGCCATCCTGATCACGATCGCGCGTCTCAGGCCTGGAATCGACGGCACGCCGGCCGGACTGGTCACCGGGGCCCCTCACCAGAACCAGGCCCGGCATCGCAGGCGTCCACCTCGCGCTCCAGGTGTGCTTGCAGCCGCTGCACCTCGTCCACCACCTGTCTCAGTGCGGCGGGGTCCAGCGCAGCGATCGCGGCGACAGCCCGTTCCAACTGGACGAGCAGGCCTCTCCCGTCCTGGGCGACTGCCTCACAGGGCGTCGAGCCGGCCCGCGGCGGGGCCGGCGACGTCGGGACCGCAACGGGCGGGGCGGGGGGAACGGGGGCAGGTTCGACGAGCGGGCGCAGGAGGAAGCCGGCGACGAGGCCAACGGCGAGCGCCGACAGGGTCAACACGACGAGCGGCCACCGGCGCCGCCGCCTGCCGCCCTCCTCGCCGTCACCGCCCATGGGTTCCCGATCGTCACGGTGCATTGTCGCTGCGAGAGAGGGTAGGTATCGGGCAAAGCGGCTGCAGCGCGGGCGCCAGAGGAGGAACCGGTGACGTCGGAGCTGGCCCTGCTGCCGAGCAGCCGCACCGTGCGTCGCTGTGATCTGGGCGCCGCAGCCACCGTGCTGGTGTTCACCGTGCTCGGCATCCTGACGGCCGCCCAGCTGTGGGGACTCGGCGACCTGCCCCGCAACCTGGTGCAGGCAGCAGACGCGCTCGACCAGACCGCCCGCGCGATCGCCCGCGTGGGTGACCTACCGGTCGTCGGGAACGGCGCCGACCGACTGGCCGAGAGCGTGCGCAGCACGGCGGCCGAGATGCGGGCGAGCGCCGCGTCCGTAGGCGGGCATCTGCATGCCCTCGCGGTTCTCATCGGCATCACGATCGTCGCGATCCCCGTCCTCCCCGTCGTCCTGCTGTACCTGCCTGTGCGCCTCGCCCGGCTGCGCGAGCTGCGCGAGCTGCAACAAGCCCTTCAGGGACCGGCGATCGACCCCGCCCTGATCGAGCACCTTGCCCGCGCTGCGCTGCGCAGGGTCCCGTACCAGGAGCTGCGCGAGATCAGCCCGCGGCCGTGGCTCGATGTCGAACAGGGCCATCACCGGCACCTCGCGGCCGCGGAGCTGCGCCGGCTCGGCATCCGACCCCCCGCATGGCAGGGGGCGACACCTCGCGATGGCTGAGGCTCCATCCGGCGGCTATCGGCCAGGCCGCAGATGGGCACGGATCTTCGC
>DASYES010000343.1:0-6926 GCA_036498885.1 Pseudonocardia sp. | reverse complement strand
GCCGCCACGCTGCGACGTCGGGCTGACCGGCCGGCCCCCGACCCCGCGACATGGAATGCTCATGATCTTTCGGGGCTCGGAGGCCGTTGCGGCTGGTCACCTCACGCATGCCTCACTACGTGGCCCGCTGGTCACGAACCTGTTCCACGATGGGCGCTCGACCACGACCGGGAGCGGCTGAGCCGGGTGCACGCCGCCGGGTGGGACGTCGTGTTCGCGACGCAGCCACTGCTCGCCAACCCGCGAAAGATGATCTACACGGTCACGGCGGCACTGCGAGTTGCGTGACCTCGCGGGCGTCAGGGCCGACGTTCGCGGGGCAGTAGCGCAGGCACTGCTACCGCGAGCAGGGCTGCTGGCAGCAGGAAGCCCGCCAGCGGTTCAGCGTGATAGACGGGCGTGATCACCACCGGGCCGAGTGCCGCTCCGCTGAAGCGCACCGCCTGCACCGTCGACATCGTGCCGCCCGTGTTCTCCGGGGCGAAGCGCAGCACCATGGCGTTGACGCCCACGAGCACCAGCTGGGTGGCCACCCCGCCCACCGCCCAGACGACACCGATCAGCCACACCGTCGGTGCGAGGCCCACTCCGATCACGACGAGCACCCCGAGTGCGGCACCGAGCAGGACGCTGCGCCGGGCACCGATCCTGTCGATCCCGCCACCGACCAGCCGCGCCGTGAGGAGGCCGGCGACCCCGAGCGAGGTGAGCAGCAGGCCTCGCGCTCCGGCGCCGGCGCCGAACTCCTCCTCCACCCGGAGCGCCACGAGGAAGTTCAGCCCGGCGATGCAGCCCCACCCGACCGCTGCCACCACGCCGGCGCGCAGCACCGAGGGCTGCCATGCCGTGCGAAGGCTGGGCCGTTCACCCAGCTGCCCGACGGCATTTCCCGCGGGGACACCGATCACGGCGAGCACGGCGGCCACCGCCGCCACCCCGGCGAACGCGATCCGCCAGTCGACCTCGGTCGCGAGGCCACCGACCAACGGCGCCGAGGTCTGGCCCACCGCTTGCATCGAGCCGAACCATCCGAGCGCCCGGCCGAGACGCGCTGCGGGCACACTGCTGGCCAAGGCGGCGAGCAGCAGGGGGCTGGTGAACGCGTTCGCGGCTCCCTGCAACGCGCGAGCCGCGAGGAAGAGCGGCAGCGTGGGCGCGAGCAGGCACGCCACCGACGTGATCAGGTACGCGACGTAGGCGAGGGTGACCGTTCGCCGGCGTCCCCAGCGCTCGCCGAGCGTGCCCGACACCAGCATCACGACAGCGAACGGGGCCGTGTAGGCCGTGATCGACAAGGACGCCGTGGCTGCCGACACGCCGAACGACGTGCCGAGCTCCGGCAGCATCGCGACGGTGATCCCGCCTCCGAAGGGGCCCAGGGCGGCTCCGGCGTAGAGACCGGCCCTGGCGAGGCGAGTCCGGGGGGAGGCTTGCGAAACCGGCGGGTCGATCAGTTGCCCGAGCCCCCGGTGCCGCGCCGGCGCAGGTAGCGCTCGAAGTCGGCGGCGATGGCGTCGCCGTCGGCCTCGGGGAGCACGTCGGCGTCGGCCTCGGCCTGCTCCTCGAGCTGGCGGACGTACTCACGCACCTCGTCGTCCGCCTCGGCCATCTCCGAGACGGTGCGCTCCCACTCCTCCGCCTGCTCGGGAAGACCCCCGAGGGGGACCTCCACGTCCAGGAGCTCCTCGACGCGGTGCAGCAGCGCGACGGCGGCCTTGGGCACCCTGGCCTGCGACACGTAGTGCGGCACCGCGGCCCAGAACGACACCGCGGGGATGCCCGCCTCGACGCAGGCGTTCTGGAAGACGCCCACGATCCCGGTGGGCCCCTGGTAGCTCGACGGCTCCACCTGCAGGTCGCCCGCGGAGGACGCGTCGTAGGAGATCCCGCTGACCGGCGTGGGCCGGGTGTGCGGGGTGTCGGTGAGCAGGGCGCCGAGAGTGATGACCTTTGTCACACCGAGCTTCTCGACGTAGCTCAGCAGCTCGGCGCAGAAGGTGCGCCAGCGCAGGTTGGGCTCGATTCCGTTGACGAGCACGACGTGCCGGTCGGTACCGGGAAGTGTGGCCACCGAGAGCCGGGTGGTCTGCCACTCGATCTTGCGGGTGACACCTCCGGCGTGCCGCACATGCGGCCTGGTGACCTGGAAGTCGTAGTACTCCTCCGGATCGATCGAGACCAAAGGTTCGGCGTCCCAGCTCAGCTCCAGGTGCTCCAGCGCCGTGCTGGCCGCCTCCCCGGCGTCGTTCCACCCCTCGAACGCGGCGATCAGCACCGGGTCGACGAGGCGGGGCAGTTCGTTCTCCGCTCCGATTTCCGGCTCGCGATCGGTCATCCGCCCAGCCTACGGCCGGAGGCCGCAGCGCGATGGACGCCTCCCCCGGCCGCTACCGTGTCCATTGTGCAGCCTGACATTCGCACCCAGTCGCCACCTGCCTTCGACACCACCATGATGGAGACCCTGTCGCAGCGGGTGGTGATCGCCGACGGCGCGATGGGCACCATGCTTCAGGCCGCCGACCTCGCCATCGACGACTTCGACGGGCTCGACGGCTGCAACGAGATCCTCAATGCCACCCGGCCGGACGTCGTGCGCAGCATCCACCGCGCCTACTTCGAGGCCGGCGCCGACGCCGTCGAAACCAACACTTTCGGGGCGAAACTGCCCAACCTCGCCGAGTACGGCATCGCGGAACGGATCCGGGAGCTCGCGCTGAAGGGCGCGCAGCTCGCCCGTGGTGTCGCCGACGAGATGAGCACGCCGGACCGTCCCCGCTATGTGCTGGGTTCGGTCGGACCGGGCACGAAACTGCCGACTCTCGGCCACGAGACCTTCGCCCGGCTGCGCGACGCCTACGCCGAGTGCGGGCGCGGGCTGCTCGCCGGCGGCGCCGACGCCCTCGTCGTCGAGACGTGCCAGGACCTCCTGCAGGTCAAGGCCGCGGTCCTCGGCATGAAGCGGGCGATGACCGACGAGGGCCGCCGGGTCCCGCTGATCACACAGGTCACCGTCGAGACCACCGGCACGATGCTGCTGGGCAGCGAGATCGGGGCGGCGCTCACCGCCCTGGAGCCGCTGGGCATCGACCTGATCGGGCTCAACTGCGCCACCGGCCCCGCCGAGATGAGCGAGCATCTGCGCACGCTGTCCAAGCACGCGCGCATCCCGCTGTCGGTGATGCCCAACGCCGGCCTGCCGCGGCTCGGCCCGAACGGCGCCGAGTACCCGCTCACCGCCGACGAGCTCGCCGAAGCGCTGTCCACCTTCGTGCGCGACTACGGCCTTCGCCTGGTGGGCGGCTGCTGCGGCACCACGCCCGAGCACGTGCGTGCCGTGTCCGAGGCGGTTCGTGACCTCGTCCCCGCGCCGCGCGCCGCCCGGCCGGAGCCCGGGGTGAGCTCGCTGTACGCCTCCGTGCCCTTCCGCCAGGACACCTCGGTGTTGATGGTCGGCGAGCGCACCAACGCCAACGGGTCGAAGAAGTTCCGCGAAGCGATGCTCGCCGAGGACTGGGAGGCCTGCGTCGCGATCGCCCGGGAGCAGACCCGCGACGGCGCGCACCTCATCGACCTGTGCGTCGACTACGTCGGGCGCGACGGTGTGGCCGACATGGCCGAGCTCGCCGGACGGCTCGCCACCGCGTCCACGCTGCCGGTGATGCTCGACTCCACCGAGCCCGAGGTGCTCCGCGCCGGGCTGGAGCGGCTCGGCGGGCGCTCGATCATCAACTCCGTCAATTACGAGGACGGCGACGGGCCCGACTCACGGTTCCAGCGCGCGATGGAACTGGTGCGCGCGCACGGGGCCGCCGTCGTGGCGCTGTGCATCGACGAGGAGGGCCAGGCCCGCACCGCCGAATGGAAGGTGCGGGTGGCCGACCGGCTCATTCGCGACCTCACGACCAACCACGGCATGCACGTCGCGGACATCGTCGTCGACACCCTGACGTTCCCGATCACCACCGGTCAGGAAGAGGTGCGCCGCGACGCGCTGGAGACCATCGAGGCGATCCGCGAGCTGAAGCGCCGCTACCCGGACGTGCAGACCACGCTGGGCGTATCGAACGTGTCGTTCGGCCTCAACGCCGCCGCTCGGCAGGTGCTGAACTCCGTGTTCCTGCACGAATGCGTGAACGCCGGGCTGGACACCGCCATCGTGTCGGCCGCGAAGATCCTCCCGATGGCCAAGATCGACGACGAGCAGCGGTCGGTGGCACTCGACCTCGTCTACGACCGGCGGCGGGAGGGCTACGACCCGCTCAACCGCTTCATGGAGCTGTTCGAGGGCGTCACGGCCTCGTCGGCGAAGGCGGGCCGGGCCGAGGAACTGGCGGGGCTGCCGCTGTTCGAGCGGCTGGAGCGGCGGATCGTCGACGGCGAGCGGCTGGGGCTGGAGGCCGATCTCGACGAGGCGCTGGAGTCCCGCCCTGCGCTGGAGATCATCAACGACACGCTGCTGGCGGGCATGAAGACCGTCGGCGAGCTCTTCGGGTCCGGTCAGATGCAGCTGCCGTTCGTGCTGGCCAGCGCCGAGGTGATGAAGACGGCGGTGGCGCACCTCGAGCCGCACATGGAGAAGACCGACAGCGACGGCAAGGGCACGATCGTGCTCGCCACCGTGAAGGGCGACGTCCACGACATCGGCAAGAACCTCGTGGACATCATCCTCACCAACAACGGCTACAACGTGGTCAACCTGGGGATCAAGCAGCCGATCTCCACGATCCTGTCGGCCGCCGCGGAGCACCGGGCCGACGCGGTCGGGATGTCCGGGCTGCTGGTGAAGTCCACGGTGATCATGAAGGAGAACCTCCAGGAGATGAACTCCCGGGGGGTCGCCACGAAGCTCCCGGTGCTGCTCGGCGGGGCCGCGCTCACCCGCTCCTACGTCGAGAACGACCTTTCGGAGGTCTACGACGGCCGGGTCGCCTACGCCCGCGACGCGTTCGAGGGCCTGCGGCTCATGGACGCCACGATGGCGCGCGCCCGTGGTGACGCACCCGAGGTCGACGCCGAGGAGGAGGCCCGTAAGGCCGAGCGCCGCGCCCGCCACGAGCGGTCGCAGCGGGTGGCAGCCAAGCGGAAGGCGGCCGAGGCCGAGGTCGCAGGCCCGCTCCCGGAGCGCTCCGACGTCACCGTGGACAACCCGCTGCCCACCCCGCCGTTCTGGGGCACCCGCGTGGTCAAGGGCGTGTCACTGGCCGACTACTCCGGGCTGGTCGACGAGCGCGCCCTGTTCCTGGGCCAGTGGGGTCTGCGCGGGGCGAAGGGCGGTTCCGGCCCGAGCTACGAGGAGCTGGTGGAGACCGAGGGCCGGCCGCGGCTGAGGTACTGGCTGGAGCGGCTGTCCACCGAGGGTGTGCTCGCGCACGCCGCCGTCGTCTACGGGTACTTCCCGGCGGTGTCGGAGAAGGACGCGCTGCTCGTGCTGGAGGAGCCGCGCGCCGACGCGGCGGAGCGGTTCCGGCTGGAGTTCCCCCGTCAGCGCCGCGACCGGCACCTGTGCCTGGCCGACTTCTGGCGGCCGCGCTCGCTGGCCGTCGAACGCGGCGAGGTGGACGTGCTGCCGCTGCACCTGGTGACGATGGGCTCGCCCATCGCCGACTACGCCAACGAGCTGTTCGCGAAGGACGCCTACCGCGACTACCTGGAGGTCCACGGCCTGGGCGTCCAGCTCACCGAGGCGCTCGCCGAGTACTGGCACCTGCGCATCCGCGAGGAGCTGACGTTCGCGAGCGGCGACGCCGTGGCGAAGGAGGATCCCGCCGACGTCGAGGAGTTCTTCAAGCTCGGCTATCGCGGGGCGCGCTACTCCCTCGGCTACGGCGCCTGCCCCAACCTCGAGGACCGCACCAAGATCGTCGAGCTGCTGCAGCCCGGCCGGATCGGCGTGGAGCTCTCCGAGGAGCTGCAGCTGCATCCGGAACAGTCCACCGACGCCATGGTCGCGCACCATCCGGAGGCGAAGTACTTCAATGCGGGCTGAGGATCGCTCGTCGGGTCCGAATATCAGAACTGAGGATCGCTCGTCGGGTCCGAACATCAACGCTGAGGATCGCTCATCGGGTCCGAACATCGATGCCGGGCTCCCCGCGGCCGTTCTGTGGGACATGGACGGCACGCTGGTCGACTCGGAGAAGGTCTGGAGCATCTCGCTCGCGAAGACGGCTCGCTGGCTCGGCGGAGAGCTGAGCCCGGAAGCCCGGGAGGCCATGATCGGGTCGAACATGGCACGCACGCTGGTGCTCATGTTCGACGACCTGGGGCTCGACCACGATCCGGTGCGGATGGCGGAGGCCGAGCAGTGGATGACGGCACGCACGGGCGAGCTGTTCGCGGCCGGCCTGGAGTGGCGGGCGGGCGCGCTCGAAGCGTTGCGCATGGTCCGCGCGGCCGGCTGGCCCACGGCGCTGGTCACCAACACCGAGCGGGTCCTCACGGAGATGGCGCTGGAGACCATCGGGCGCGAGCACTTCCTCGTCACGGTGTGCGGCGACGAGGTGCCACACGGCAAGCCCGACCCGGATCCGTACCTGCGGGCGGCGGAGCTGCTCGGTGTCGCGCCCGACGAATGCCTCGCGGTGGAGGACTCCCCGACCGGGTCGCTCGCGGCCGAACGTGCGGGCGCGGCCGTGCTCGTGGTGCCCTGTGAGGTGGCCGTTCCGCCCGGTCCGGCACGTGTTCAGCGTCGCTCCCTGGCCGGACTCACGGCGGACGACGTGCGGGACGCCTACGCTCGGGTCCGCACCGATCGCGTGGCCTAGCGCTGAAAGTGGGCTGCGGGTGCAGTCGGCGATGGCGCCGTTGGAGCTCGGCACGGCCGCCGTTCGCCGAATGAATCGCGCCCCCCATAATGCGCACAGCGACCGTTCGGCGAACCACCCGGCGCAGCACGTGCGCCGGGTGCAGCACGCTCGGTGGCGCGC
>DASYES010000342.1:0-4840 GCA_036498885.1 Pseudonocardia sp. | reverse complement strand
ACCGCGCCGCCTGGCCCACGGCGCCGCGGCGAATCCGATCTCCGCCGGCGGGCCGGTGCGGATGTCGACGTTGCCGGCGAAGCGCGGCTCTCCTCCGTCCCCGGCCGCCTCGATCGCCCAGCTGAAGGACGTGCCGTCGTGCCACCCGACCGGCATCTTCTCGAGCACCCAGTCCTCCGCGTGGTGGCGCTCGTAGGGCACCGGCACGGTCGTCCAGCGGACGGTCTCCGGGTCGTTCCCCATCGTGACCAGAGCGTCGAAGTCGGCAGTGGTGTGGGGGCGCAGAGTGACGACGTCGTCGGTCAGGACCGGTGTGATGGGCACGGGGCATGATCGCCGGGCAGGGAGGGCGGCGGCGAGCGGATTTACACCGCACCTTCGCGCAGGCGCGGGCTCAGGTCGTGCTCGGTGATGCCCAACAGGCCGTCGCGCTCGATCCGGCGGGCCAGCGCCTCGGCGTGGGCCAGCAGACCGCGGACGTCCAGTCCGGCGGGAACCGGACCCACCCAGCGGGCGAGGTTGCTCGCCCCGCGGTCGAGCAGCGCGACCGCTCCGCGGGCGTTGCCGCGCTGGGCGTGGGTCAGGCCGACGGCGAGCTGGGCGAGGGCGCGCCACAGCTCCCGGTCCGGCTCGTCGGCCGCTTTCCACGCGCCTTCGAGCACCTCGTGCGCGGTGAACGGGCGGCCTGCGTCGAGGAGCTCCTGAGCCCGTGTCACAGCATCGTCGGGCGTGAGGACCAGGTCGTCGGGCACCCGCTCGACGCCCTCGGCGGCACCGCGGGGGAGCGGGCGCCCGGACGCGTCACGGGGCCGGGCGTTGCGGGCCCGTCCTGCGGCGTCACGGTCGCGGGGTGTGGTCACGAGATGCACGGTGCCACGTCGGAGCACAGGCCGGGCCCCGGGGGTGATACTCGGGTAGTGGATCAGCGCGCGCTCGACCTGCTCACACGTCACCCCCTCGTCGACGGCCACAACGACCTGCCATGGGCGCTGCGGCGCCTCGCCGGGCCCGACCCCGCCGACGCCGTCGCGGGCACCGACCTCACCGCCGGGTTGCCCCAGCTGCAGACGGACCTGCCGCGGTTGCGCGCCGGTCGGGTGGGCGTCCAGTTCTGGTCGGTGTACGTGCCGTGCTCGTTCGAGGGGGCCGACGCCGTCACGGCGGTGCTGGAGCAGGTGGAGCTGGTGCACCGGCTCACCGAGCGGTACCCGTCGGATCTCGGGGCGGCCATCACCGCCGACGACGCGGAAGCGGCCTTCGCGGCAGGGCGGGTGGCGTCGCTGATGGGCGCCGAGGGCGGCCATTGCATCGGCGACTCGCTCGGCGTGCTGCGGATCCTGCGGCGCCTGGGCGTCCGTTACCTGACGCTCACCCACAACCTGAACACCGCTTGGGCCGACTCGGCGACCGACGAGCCGGTGCACGGCGGCCTCACCGATTTCGGGTGCGACGTGGTGCGGGAGATGAACCGGATCGGGATGGTCGTCGACCTCTCCCACGTGGCGGCCACGACGATGCGCGACGCACTCGCCACCACCACGGCTCCGGTGCTGTTCACCCACTCGTCGTGCCGCGCGGTCACCGACCACCCCCGCAACGTGCCCGACGACGTTCTGGGCGCGCTCGCCGCCAACGGCGGGGTCTGCATGGTCACGTTCGTCCCGCGGTTCGTCTCGGCCGCAGCGGTGGCGTGGGACGCACAGCTGCAGGACGCCATGACCGCCGCTGGGCTGGACCACCGGGACCTGCGGGCACGCAACAGGTTCGCGACCGACTGGGACGGGCCTGCGAGCCCCGTCGCCACCCTCGACGACGTCGTCGCGCACGTGGAGCACGCCCGCGAGGTGGCGGGCATCGACCACATCGGCATCGGCGGGGACTTCGACGGCACCAGCGAGCTGCCGGTCGGGCTGGAGGACGTCTCCCGCTACCCGGCGCTGTTCGCCGCCCTGCTGGAGCGCGGCTGGAGCGAGGACGACTGCGCGAAGCTCGCCGGCCGCAACGCCCTGCGCGTGCTGCGGGCGGTCGACGACGTCTCCTCGGCCTGACTCCCAGCTCTCAGCCGAGCACCACGTCGATGTCCGGCGGGTCCGCGAGGGTCCGCGTGACGTAGCAGACGCGCCGCGCCGCCGCGATCACCGCGTCGAGCTCCGCGCCGGGCGCGACGTCGGTGTGCACGACGATCCGGAACGCCGTGAAGCGCGGTCCGTCGTAGGAGCCGGTCACCTCCACCCGGAGGTCGGTGACGGTGACCCCGCGCTTGGCTGCGCTGTGGGCCACGGCGAGGGTGAAGCAGGACGCGATCGAGGCCAGCAGCAGCTCGGTCGGCTGCGGGCCGCTCCCGCTGCCGCCGAAGGCCTCCGGCTCGTCGGCGACCAGCGGGAAACCGCCCGCGTCGACCTCCGCCCGCATGCCACCGGTCCATCGGGCGGTCACACTCCGCTGGACGGCTGTCATTCCTTCGGTCCGTCTGCAACACCGGTGCAACCGGATACGGGCAGAGTGCCCCACATCACAGTGCCGAAGCGGGCAGCTTCGGCGGCGATGTCCGAATACGCCGGGAGCACTCGATGACTGCTGTCGCCCACGCACCGCTCCGACTGGTCACCTGCCGGCAGGGTTGCCCGGCCGACTCGCGCCGAGCCCATCACGACAGGTTGCTTCGCGTCGACAGAGATCCCGACGCGCTGCTGGAACTCGTCGAGCTGGCGGTGACATGGCACGAGCTCGACTACTCGCACGAGACGCTCGTGCCGCCGAGCGAGTGGTCGGATTTCGTCCAGCGCCACGACTGGGAGCGCCCCGACCGTGCGGGGGCCGCCTTCATGCTTGCGCTGGACATCGTGCACCGGGGAGCGCGCCGTGCCCGGCCTCCACGGTCCGGCCCGGCGACGATGTTCGACGTGGTACCGGGCTGAGCAACGGGGCCGGGTCACGTATCGGATAGTAGAATTCCGTTGCCGATCAGATCTAGGGTGGGGATCGTGCCCGTCGCCGACTTCCTCGATCTCGCGGCCCGCTCCGCCCGGCCCCGCACCGCCGGGCTCACTCACGTGCTCGATCCCGGTATCGGTCCGTGCGCGCTGGCGGACGTCCTGGCCGGGGCAGGCCATCTGATCGACATCTGGAAGGTCGGGTGGGGCACCGCCTACGTCGATGCGGCCCTGGATGCGAAGGTCGCGGGGCTGTCCGCTGCCGGAATCGACCTGTGCCTGGGCGGCACGATGCTGGAGATCGCCTGGGCGCAGGGCCACACCGAGAAGTGCCTCGCCTGGGCGAAGGACGCCGGGTTCACTCGCGTCGAGGTATCCCGCGGAACCGTGCCGATGACCCTCGCGGAGAAGCGCGCGCTGATCACCCGTGCGGCGCGGGACTTCGCCGTGCTCGCCGAGGTCGGGTCGAAAGCACCCGGCGAGATGCACCCGGCCCGCCACTGGCCCGTCGAGTGCTGTTCGGACCTGGAGGCGGGCGCCACGCTGGTGGTCACGGAGGGACGCCAGAGCGGCACCGTCGGAACGTTCGACGAGCAGGGCCGGGTGCGGCCGGAGGTGGTGGAGTCCGTGGTCGCGGCCGTGGGCGTCGAGCGGGTGGTGTTCGAGGCGCCCCGGTCGAGCCAGCAGGCCTGGTTCGTGCGCCGCTTCGGGCCGGAGGTCAACCTCGGGAACGTCGGTCCCGGCGACGTCCTGTCGGCCGAGACGCTCCGCCTCGGCCTGCGTTCGGACACGGCCGTGCTGTCGGTTCCCGCCCTGGCCGGCGCGGAGCCCGCATGACCGACGAGCGGGAGCGGCCGGGGCCGAACTTCGTCCCCCTGCGCTACCGCGGGGTCTCGGTTGCCACGGTCCCGCCGGACGTCGCACTCGACGAGACCACGTTGCGGGACCACTTCACCGGTCGCGACGCCTATCGCCGCACCCGGTTCGTCGTGGCGCGCCGCGATCCCGACACTCCGGGACCGACCGCTCTGCTACGGATCGGCCGCGCCGCGGACGGCCCCCTGTTCTCGCCGGTCGTCGCCGTGTCGTTGCTCGCCGGACCGCAGGAATGCGCCTACGTCGTCGAGCCCGACGCCGACACCGGCATCCCCTCCGTCCTGGCGGCGGTGGCGGCCGAGCGGGCGCCCGGGGCGTACGCGGTGGTGGTCCAGGGCCGGTACTCGCACGTCAACTTCATCATCGACCCGCAGCCGTTGCGCATCGCCGTGCGCGATGTCGTGCCGCCCGAACCCGCCAAGCTCGTGGACCAGGCCCGCCGGGTCGTCGCGGTGACGGAGGACCTTCCGCCCGTCGAGATCGTGCCGGAGCCGGTCCGGTTGGCCGACCTGGCCGCGCAACGACCCGCCGGCCACTACCTGCTGCCGTGCCGGGGCTCCGGTGCGGAGGTGCCGGGAGCGCAGGTGTCCTATCTCGACGAGCACCCGGATCGGGCGGACTGGACGTTGCTCGGATGCACACGGTCGCAGCAGATCCACCGGCACTTCTACGGTGGCGACGTCCCGACCGTCGACTTCTGCCCGAAGCTGGCGCTCGTGGGCACCCGCCCTCCGCGGCCGGTCCTCGCCAAGTGCTGCCTGCAGGAGGAGCACATCGAGGTCGGGGACGGCTGGGCGACGGTGCCGTGGGGGTCCTCGCTGGACCTGGTGCGCGAGGCGCTGCGCGGCCTCGCCGAGCGGGAGGCCCCGTCGTGGCGACCAGGCTGAGCTCGTCGCGCCTCTACGGGCACCTGTGGGGCACCGCGGAGACGGAAGCCCTGTTCGACGAGCCGGCGATGCTCCAGACGTGGCTCGACATCCTCGCCGGGCTGGCTCGTGCCCAGGCCGCGCTCGGCATCATCCCGGCCACTG
>DASYES010000341.1:0-2419 GCA_036498885.1 Pseudonocardia sp. | reverse complement strand
GTGCGATGGGCCGGCCGAGCGCAGCGAGGCCATGCGTTGAGCACGTTCGTGTTGCTGCTGGCCACGGGCCTCGGGCTCGGGGCGCTGTACTTCCTCGTCGCCTCGGGCCTGAGCCTGATCTACGGCCTGATGGGCGTGCTGAACTTCGCCCACGGCGCGTTCCTCGCCGCCGGCGCCTACGCCGCCTGGTGGGCCGCCTCCGGTGGACTGCCCGGGGCGAGCGGGAACGGCTGGGGGTTCGTGCTCGCCACCGTGTTCGGCGTGGCGGTCGGGGCCGTGGTGGGCGCCGGAGTGGAGCTGCTGCTGATCCGCCCGCTCTACCGCCGCCACATCGAGCAGGTGCTGGTCACCGTCGGGCTCGGGCTGGTGGGCGTGGCGCTGCTGCGTGGCATCTGGGGCGCCGACCCGCTGCCGTTCCCGCGGCCCGCGATCGCGTCGGGCGTCACGACGATCGGTGGCGCCGCGATCCCCAACGACCGCTTCGTGCTGCTCGTCGCCGCCGTCGCCGTGCTGCTCGGCCTGCTCGCGCTGCTCCGGTTCACGCGGATCGGGCTGATCATCAGGGCAGGGGTGGAGAACCGGTCGATGGTCGAGGCGCTCGGTATCGACGTGCGTCGCACGTTCACGCTGGTCTTCGCCCTCGGCGGCGCGGTCGCGGCGCTGGGCGGTGTGCTCGGTTCCGTGTACCTGGGCAGCGTCTCGCCCGGTCAGGGCACGTCGTTGCTGATCTTCGCGTTCATCGTCGTCGTGATCGGCGGCCTCGGCTCGCTGACCGGATCGGCGGTGGCCGCCGTGGTCGTCGGGCTGGTGCAGCAGCTCGCGAACTACTACACGGCATCGGGGGTGGGCGACCTGTCGGTCGTGCTGCTGCTCGCGCTGGTGCTGCTCGTGCGCCCCGGCGGTCTGACGGGGAGGGCAGCAGCGTGAGCGGGCGGGCAAGCGCAGGCGCGACGGGCCTCGTGGAGCAGGTGCGGAAGCGGGCGACCGTCGGTGAGGCTCCGCGGCGCCCCGCCGGGTGGCGCTCCGCCGTGGCGCCGGTGGCCGTTCTCGCGGTGCTCGCCGCCCTGCCGTATGTCTCGGTGCCGCTGCCCGGGCTGCTGCCGGGACTGGTGAACAGCCCGGGGTCGATGCAGCTGCTGGCGCTCTGCCTGGTCTTCGGCGGCGTCGCGCTGTCCTACGACCTGCTGTTCGGACGCACAGGGCTCCTGTCGTTCGGCCACGCCCTGTTCGTCGCTGCCGGCTCCTACACGGCCGCGCTGGCGCTGGCCCGGCCCGGCGTCGGGCTGGGAGCGGCTGTCGGGATCGCGCTGGTGGTTGGCGTGGCGCTGCCGCTGGTGGTCGGCGCGGTCGCCCTGCGCGTCACCGGCATCGCGTTCGCGATGGTGACCCTGGCGTTCGCGCAGGCCGGATCGATCCTCGTGCTGCGCAACCCCGGTGGCCTCACGGGCGGCGAGGAGGGTCTGCCGCTCAACCGCGAGGAGCTGCCGGGCCTGCTGGTCGGCGTGGTCAACGCGCCGTACCGGTACTGGCTCGCGCTCGCCTACCTCGCGCTCTGCTGGGCCGTGGTCGCGTGGCTGGTCCGCTCGCGCGCTGGTCACATCTGGGCGGCCGTTCGGGAGAACCCGGAGCGGGTCGCGGTGCTGGGCCTGTCGGTGTACCGGTCGCAACTGTCCGCAGTGCTGGTCGGAGGGCTGCTCGGCACCCTCGGCGGAGTGGCCCACCTGCTGGTGGTGGGCGGGGCCACCCCGTCGCTCACCACCAGCGAGCTGACGCTCGGGTTGCTGGTGATGGTGGTGCTGGGCGGTGCCGGCAGCAGGTGGGGCGCGGTGCTCGGCGGTGTGCTCTACACCTACCTCGACAACCGCCTGCTGGAGCTCGCCGGCTCCGACACGGTGGCCGGTCTGCCGGCCGTGCTGCGCGTGCCGCTCTCGGAACCGACGTTCGTGCTGGGCGCCCTGTTCGTCGCGGTGGTGTTCTTCGCCCCCGGCGGCCTGGTCGGCCTCGTGCGGCGACGATGATCGCCGTTTCGGAACGGGATGGATGAACGTCGCCTCATCACTGCAGCGCGATCTCACCGCGATCTGTACGGGCCGGCGCCGGAAGTGCGCATCGTCGGCGCCAGGAAGTAGACGGTGATGATGAGCAGGCCGACGCAGGCGAGAGCCGATCGGTAACCGATCGTCTCGGCGAGCGGGCCGACGAGGACCGGGCCGATGAGGAAACCGATGTAGCCACACGTCGCCACGGCGGAGATCGCCTGTCCCGGCTTCTCGGGCTGCCGCTGAGCTGCGCTGCTCCAGGCGAGCGGAACGATCGCTGCGACGCCGAGCCCGATCACGACGAACCCGAGAATGCCGGAAGTCGGCACGGCGGTGGCCGCGACCAGCGCAAAGCCCGCCACGGTGACCACCGCTGCGAC
>DASYES010000340.1:0-3736 GCA_036498885.1 Pseudonocardia sp. | reverse complement strand
GCGTGTCCCCCCAGGCAGCCCGGGCGCCCGAGTCTCCGATACGCACCACCTGGATCACGGTGATGACCGCGAACGCGACGGTGAGCGCCGACAGGGTCATGGCAACCGGACGGACCCATACGCGGGTCGGCGCAGTTGTGGCCACCGTGCCCCGGCCGGATCCGCCGGCCCGCTCGTGGCCGCGCGGTTGGTGCGGATCACGGTGGCTGTGCTGGGTCACCAGCATCAACGCAGCGACGGCGATCAGCAGCAGACCGGCGAACGGCAGGAGCTGGTCCCCGAGGTGGGTGTGGGCCGAGATCAACGGATCGCGCGGGAGGTTGTGCTCGAGGCCTTCGCCGGTGTCCGTCGCGATCGGGATGATCGCCGTGGCGACGACGGCAACGGCGACCGCGAGCCACCCATAGCGGCGCCGGGCGGCCGGCCAGACCGCGACGAGCACGGCTGCCAGCGCGGCGAGGGGGATGAGGACGACCACGGCGTGCACGACGAGCACGTGCACGGGCAGGCCGGAGAGGAACGTGGGCACGGGAGACACCTTCCGTCGCGGCGACCCGGCATCGAGGTGGGAGCGGTTCCACGCGCCGGGCTGGCGGCGCCGATCGTGCCGTCGAAGGCTCAGAGAATCCTTGGAGGAGCAAACGGCCGTTCGGCCGTCGGCGGGAACGCGAGCGCGGCGGCCCAGCTTACTGCGGCGGCGCCGCGAGCGCGGGGAGTCGCAGGCGCAGCGCCGCGCCGGGCGCAGGCGGCCGGAGCACCTGGACCTGCCCGTCGTGGGCGGCGGCGATCTCGCTGACCAGGGCGAGGCCCAGGCCGTATCGCCGCCTGCCCTCGCTGGAGACGGGGCGACCGGAGGCGAACCGCTCGAACAGTCGGGGAGCCACCTCGGGGTCGATCCCGGGACCGTCGTCGGCGACATCGAGCAGCGCGACCCTGTCGGAGGCGCGCACGGTGACGGCAACCTCGCGTGCCGCATGGCGGACGGCGTTGTCGACAAGCGCCGTCACCGCGCGCCGCAGTGCGGCAGGGGATCCGGCGACCAACACGGGAGCATCGCCGGGCGCCGGTCCGATGAGTCGAACGCCCTTCGCTTCGGCGTCGGGGCCGACCGCGGCGAGCACCACACAGGCGATTTCTGCGATGTCCACCGGTTCCCGGATGCGCTCGGCGGTCGGGTCGGAGGCCAGCAGCAGATCCTCGAGGATCTCGCCGAGGCGGGCACTGTCGGCGATCACGGCGTCGATGTCGACCAACGCCGCCGCAGGCACCGTGCTGCGCGGGGCCAGCCGCCTGCGCAGGAGTTGAGCACGGGTGTTGAGCAGTGTGACCGGCGTCCGGAGCTCGTGGCCGGCGTCGGCCACGAATCTTCGCTGAAGGGCCAGCGTGGCGGACAGCGGCCGCAGCGCGCGATGCCCCAGCACGGTTCCAGCGACGGCGGCCAGCAACAGCCCGACTGCACCACAGACGATCAGTGCCATGATCAACCGATCCTGCATGGTCTCGGTCGACGTCAGATCGAGAACGCCCTGGATGGTCGTGCCGCCCGGCTGGCGCAGCGTTTCGGTCCGGTAATCCACACCGCTCGCCCTGATCTCACCGAACTCGGGGCCACCGCCTGCGGCCACCCGGGCGAGCGCCGCCCTGTCAGGCAGGCCCGCCGGCATCCCGGGCGTGGCGGCGCTCCTGCCGGCTCGCTGCTCGGCGAGCCAAACTCCAGCAGGCGGATCGCCCACGTCGTCGGCGCGCACGACCGCGGCGTCGAGCAGTGCCTTCGACGCTGCATCCTGGCTGCTCAGCACGACGAGGACGGACGCAGTAGAGAGCAGTACGACGATCGCGGAGACGAGTGCCGTGGCCTGCAGACCCAGCCGTAGGGCGGCCCGGCGGGCGAGCACCGAGTCGGCGCCCGAGGAGACGGTCACGATCGGGAGCTCCGGCCGAGCCTGTAACCGCGCCCGTGCACGGTCTCGACCACATCCCGGCCCAGCTTGCGCCGCAGGTAATGCACATAGGTGTCGACGACGATCCGGCTGCCCGCCTCGGGGAAAACCGTACAGAGCAGGTCATCCCGGGTGAACACCCGCCGCGGCTGCCCGGCCAAGGCTGCGAGCAGCTCACACTCCCGCTCCGAAAGCCGCACAGGCGGCCTTCCAGTCGTCGCGGAGGTCGGGTTCGGCACGACCTCCCGGGTGTCGAGGTCGAGCCGGGCGTCCCCGACGGGGAGCTGCCGAGCCACGTCCAGGTGCCGCCTGCGCAGCGCCCGCAATCGAGCCAGCAGCTCGTCGATGTCGAAGGGCTTGGTGAGGTAGTCCTCCGCGCCCGCATCCAGTCCGGCGACACGGTCGGCCGCAGTCCCCCAGGCGGACAGCACGAGTACGGGCGTGGAGACACCGTAACGCCGCCAGCGGCCGATCACGTCCAGACCCTCGATCGCCGGGAGGCGGCGGTCCAGGACGATCACGTCGTAGCGGTGAGTCAATCCGAGGTGCAGGGCGCGTTGGCCGTCGGCGGCCCCGTCGACGCGGTAGCCCTCCTCGGTCAGCAACGTCCCGAGCATTCCCCTGAGCTCTGGTTCGTCCTCGACGAGCAACAACCGGGCCGCTTCGGGGTCTGCTGGTGCCGCGGTGCGGTCCATGGCAACCATCATCGTCCTGCGGCCTCGCTGCGATTTCACGACTCCCTGGTCCGGCCCGCTGCCGGGCCGGCTACGAACGCGGCCCCGGTCCCCGCGACAGGCCATGGCGCGTGGTCGCCGGCGCGCTCGCGCCCCCGAGACGGTTCTCAACGCCTTCCTCGCAGCTGGCTTCCGGTTGGCCGGTAGGCGAGACGCCGCGCTGGCTGGTATCCGAACTGCCGGTGCCCGGGACGACACCGCGGCGAGGCTGACCGATACCCGGCGGAACGGCACCCGGACGGCCTTGTCTCGTCGAGGTGAGCATGCCTACTGCCCCGCAAGCTCCGGTGGCGGCGGTATCGGTCAGCTGGAGCGCGGAATGAGCCAGGGCGAGGGCGACCAGGTGCGGCGGAGGGTGAGCTGCTGGCGAGTGAGCTGAACGCCGCGGCCTATTCTCCTGGCTGGCGGACGCTGAGTCCGGAGAACGTCGATAGATCTTCCGGGAGCTCCCGGCAACCGAACGATGCCACGCGGAGCACTGGGAGGGCAAGCTGCGGCCGCCGGAGCCGACATCCCCCGGCGGCCTGGCGAGCCTGCACGTCGAAGATGCCGCGGATGGCGCCCTCGCACAGCAGCCCGAGTGCGTTGGTCAGCGAGCGGGTCAGGCGCCGGTAGTCGCTGTCGTCGGCGGATGCTGCGATCACCTGGAGCGGGTGAGCGGCGGAGAGCAGCACGGTGAGCACGTCGGGAATGAGCGGCTCGCGTCGGTGCGCGGCATCGACCGCGATGTCGAGCGCTATGCCGAGTAGCCGGCGTTCGGTGACGTCGGGCTCGTCGTGGCGGACGATCGAGATCAGGGCTTCGAGCAGCGAGAGCCGGCGAGCACGGAGGGTTTCGATCAGGCGGGTGCGGTCGGTGGCCGGGGCGGTGGCGATGGCGGTGCGTAGGGGGCCGGCGTCGAGTGGGTTGAGGGCGTGTGGGCCGCGGCCGATGTGCCAGACCGAGCCGCCGAGCGCGGTGATGAGGGCGGTGTATTCGCCTTTGACGTCGCTGGGGATGACGGCGCGCATGCCGAAGCCGACGAGGCCGGTGAGCATGCGTTTGGTGATCGAGGATTTCCCG
>DASYES010000339.1:0-4162 GCA_036498885.1 Pseudonocardia sp. | reverse complement strand
CCCGGCCGCCCCGGCCGTCCGGCACGGACATGCCGAAGCCGTGCGGCAGCGCCAGCTGCATCGGGCGCATGCTCTCGTCGACCTCTGCCCGCACCACGATCCGCCCGGTCCGGGTGGCGACCGCCACCCAGTCGCCGTTGCCGGCGCCGATCGACGCCAGGTCCGCAGACCGCGCCCGCAGCGCGCCGTCCAGGTCCGTCTTGCGCCACGCAGGCGGGCGCAGGATCTGGTTGGCGTTGTGCGCGCGGCGCTGGCCGCTGACCAGCGAGAACGGGTACTGCGGGTCCGGGCGCTCGACATCGGGGTCGAGGCGGTCGAGCCACTCGAGCAGCTCCGGCACCGCGAGCTGCACCCGCTCGCGCTTCATCAGCTCCCAGACCTCGTCATGGGTATGGCGGCTGAACGGGGTGCCGCTGGGTGAGGCGAGGATGCGGTCGAACAGCTCGTTCCCCAGCTCGGGGCCGGCGGCGGTGCTGTCGAGCGCCCGCTGCACCGGGGTGGTCATCCGCTCCGCAAGCCGCAGGCAGCCCACCCAGACGGGCGCGATCGATGCGGCGCCGTCGGGCAGTGTCGCACCGAGCGTGCGGTAGAGCAGTACGGGCACGATCTCCGCCAGGCCAGGGTGGGCCGACATCATCTCGCCGGCGCGCCGCAGCAGGTTCGTCCGGTCGCTGCGGGCGGCCTCGGTGAGCTCGGCGAGCGTGGCCGCGTCGGGAAGCACCCCCAGCACCTCGAACAGCCGGGCGTAGATCTCCGCCTCGACGAGCGTGCCGGCGAGCGGCTCGAACAGCGGGCGCCGGACCTGGAAGTAGTTGGTGGGCCACTCGAAGTCGAAGAGCGTGAACTCCCACTTCTCGTGCTGGGCCGCCGCCGGCAGCACGTAGTCGGCCAGCGCCGCGGTCTCGGTGTAGGCGACGTCGACCACGACGGACAGCTCACACGCGCGGATGGCCTCCTCGACGCCCGTGGTGTCGGCGTAGGTGTTGGCGGGGTTCGACGACTCCACCCACAGCGCCCGAACCCGGTGCGGGTGGTCGGTGAGGATCTCCTCGGCCATCGTGTTCGTCGGCAGGAGGCCTCCGATGTACTCGAAGCCGGTGATCTCCGAGCGCTGCCCCCGGGAGTTGCCCCAGAGCGGGAGCAGCCAGGTGTGCAGGTTGTTCGTGCCGACGCGGCCGAAGTTGCCGGTGACCAGGTAGAGCAGCTTCTCGAGATAGCTGTTGAGCGTGGAGTGCCGCCCCTGCTGAATGCCGAGCTCGGCCCTAACTGTCATCGCCTGCGCGTCGAGGATCATGTCGACCGCGCGTTCGACGTCGGCGCGCTCCACCTCCGCGTGGGCGATCCACTCGTCGACGGGCACCCGGCGCAGCACCTCGGCGACCTCGGCGAAGCCCTCGGTGCGGGCAGCGAGGAACTCGGCGTCCTGCCCGTTCCGATCGATGATCATCGCGATCATCGCGCCGAGGAGGTAGGCGTCGGTGCCCGGCCGCAGCGCCAGGTGCAGCTCTGCTGCTTGGGCAGTCTCTGTGCGGCGCGGGTCGACCACGATCATCTTCCGCGCCGGGTCGTTCTTGATCGTGTTGAGCGCGCTGCGTGCGTTGCTGAAGCCGTGGGCGAGCCAGGGGTTGCAGCCCAGGACCACGAGCAGGTCGCACTCCTCGACGCCCTCGGCCGTGTGGCAGGTCTGGTCCCCGAACATCCTGCCGTTGACCCAGAAGTCCCCGGTCTTCTCCTGTGACAGCGCGTTGAAGTACCGGGTGCCACCCATCCAGGCCAGAAGCGCCTTTCCGTAGCCGCCACCGGAGTGGTTGCCCTGCCCGCCACCGCCGACGTAGGCCAGCGATCCCGGGCGTCCCGCCGCGCGGTCGGCGTCGCGCAGCGCGGTGAGGCGTTCGGCGATCTCACGCAACGCGGTGTCCCAGTCGATCGGCTCGTGGGTCCCGTCGGGCCGGCGCCGCAGCGGGGTGGTCAACCGGTCCTCGTGGTTCCCGAGGAAGGTCAGTCGCTGCGCCTTCTGACACAGATACCCCTGCGAGCGCGGGTGCTGCTTGTCCCCTCGCACCCGCGTGATCGACCGGCCCTCGATCTGCACCTCCAGCCCGCAGTTGAGGTAGCAGAGGCTGCACGCGGTCTTGTGCCAGTCGGCAGACATGTCTTCTCCTGTTGTCGCTCAGGCGGGGTCGAGAGCGTCAAGAACCCGGACCATGTCGATCGCACGGCCGAGCGTGGTGAGCCGGGCGTCGAGGGTGTCGCCTGCCGGGTAGAGCCGGACGGTGTCGACGCCCGCGTCGCGCCAGACCCGCAGCCGGGCGGCGACCATCTCCTCGGTGCCGATCAACGTGGTGCCCAGCACCATCTCGTCGGTCACGAGCTCGGCGGCCCCGTCCCGGTCACCGGCCTGCCAGCGTTCGTGGATCGCAGCGGCCACCTCGGCCCAGCCCTGCCGGCTGTAGGCGTCGTTGTAGAAGTTCGTACTGGCCGAGCCCATGCCACCGAGACTGAACGCGAGCTTCTTCTTCCGGGGGGCCACCATCTCCCGCAGCTCGTCCTCGTCCTCGGCGAAGGCGACCTCGGCGCCCTCACAGACGTCGATGTCGGCGCGGGTACGGCCCGAGGCGGCAAGGCCCCCGTCGAGGTGGGTGAAGTAGGCGGCCGAGCCTTCGGGAACGAAGCTCGTGCCGAGCCACCCGTCGGCGATCTCGCCGGTGAGCTCCAGCAGCCGGGGCGACATCGCGGCCAGATAGATCGGGATGTCCGGGTTGGGGGCGATCGAGAGCCGCATCGGCTTGCCCTCCCCGCCCGGCAGCGGGATCTGGAACCGGGAGCCCGAGTAGGAGATCTTCTCCCCGGCGAACGCCCGGCGGATGATCTCCACCGTCTCCCGCGCCCGGGTGCGGGCCGCGGCGAAGGGCACCCCGTGCAGGCCCTCGATCACCTGGGGACCCGAGGGGCCGAGGCCGAGCAGGAACCGTCCCTGCGACATCTGGGCCAGCGTGAGCGCTGCCTGCGCGATCGCGACGGGGGTGCGGGTGCCGAGCTGGATCACGCCCGAGCCCAGCAGCACGCGCTCGGTGCGTGCCGCGAGGTAGCCCAGCACCGACGGCGCGTCCGAACCCCACGCCTCGGCCACCCAGCAGACGTCGAGACCGAGACGCTCGGCCTCCAGGACGAACTCGACCGTCTCCGGCCAGCCGCCCTCCTGCGAGGCTTCGATCGTGGTGGCGGTGCGCATCCGGATCAGCCCTCGGCCCGCATCTTGATGGCAGCGAGCGTGTGGATGATCGAGTTCTCGAACTCACGCATCCGGACGAACACGATCTTCTGCTCCTTGTCGGGCATCCGATCGATCGCGTAGCTCAGCCCCGAGCGGGCGGGTCCCATCTGCATCCACTCGCACAGGCGGGTGCCGCCGTCGGCGGGCTCGAGGGTGAATCGCCAGAGCGCCGTGGGGTTCTCCGGGTCCTGCACCGCCCACCCGAGCACCCGCGGCTCCTCGCACTCGACGACGTGCGACGTGGTGGCCCACTCCCCCAGGGCGTCGTGCCTGCTGCGGCCGACGAACCTGTGCCCCACGGCGGGCCCGGTGGCGCCGTCACACCATTGCACCGACTCCAGCTCGCTGCTCATCGTCGGCATCAGCTCGACGTCGGCGACGATCGACCACACCCGTTCCGGCGGAGCATCGATCCACGTCTCGGCCTCGACCGTCGGCTGGTCCGCGTAACGGGCACCGGTCCACTCCATGGCGTGCGCACTCCTCGGGTTGTGTGAGCGCCTCACCAGTAGAGTTGCCTAGATAGACTCACCTGTCAAACCGTCGCCGAACCGCTTCAACGCCTCGGGGTGACGGGCTAGCTTCGGCGGGTAGCCCGGCCCCATCCGCATGGTCGTCTCCTCGGCGGTCAGCGGCTCCCCGCAGTGCGAGCAGACCACCTCCGCGCACGCGTCGTGATCGCAGCGATCGTGATGGAACGTGACCGGCGGTCCGCCCTCCCCGGCGAGCCAGCGGTCACCCCAGCGCGCCATCGCGACGAGCACACCCCAGAAGTCGCGGCCCTTCTCGGTGAGCACGTAGTCGTAGCGCACGGGGTCGGTCTGGTACGGCTGCTTCTCCAGCAACCCCTCGTCCACCAGCCGGCGCAGGCGATCGGCCAGTGTGTTG
>DASYES010000338.1:0-6210 GCA_036498885.1 Pseudonocardia sp. | reverse complement strand
CCTCGGAGGCAACGGGTACGTCGAGGAGTCGGCGCTCCCGCGGCTCTACCGGGAGGCCCCGCTCAACTCGATCTGGGAGGGCTCCGGCAACGTCACAGCGCTCGACGTCCTGCGTGCCGTGAGCCGCAATCCCGACTCGGTGGATGCGGTGCTGGCGGAGGTGGACGCCGCAGCCGGCGCGGACAGCCGGTTCGACCGCGCCGTCCGCGCCCTGCGCGCCGAGCTGCACGGGCGCGAGGAACGGCGAGCCCGGCGGCTCGCCGAACTGCTCGCCCTGTGCCTGCAGGGATCGCTGCTGGTGCGGCACGCGCCTGAAGAGGTCTCGTCGGCGTTCCTGGGCGCGCGCTTCGACGCCGACGGCCCGTGGCGAACTGCGGGCACCCTCCCCGATGCCACACCCGCGGCCGCGCTGCTGGAGCGGGTCACGCCTGGCTGAGCCGCCCCAGCCGGACGAGCGGCGCGTTCGCGCGGACCTGTCGGACCGGCGTGCCGTTCGTTACGCGGGCGGGCGCGCGCACGCGCTCGTCCGCCACCACTCCCCCAGCTCGGCAAGTGCCTCATCGCCGAACGGGTTCACGCCGGGACCTGCGGCCAGGGCGTGCGCGACGCATACGTGCAGGCACTTGACGCGGCTCGGCATGCCCCCGGCGCTGACGTCGGTGCCCAACGGCTCGATCGCGTCGCGTTCGGCGAGGTAGGACTCGTGTGCCCGCTGGTAGGCCGCGGCGAGCTCCGGGTCCGCGGCCAGCCGCTCGGTCATCTCGCGCATCCGGCCCTCGGCCTCCAGGCGGCTGACCCAGGAGTTCAGCCGAGAGCAGGTCAGGTAGTACAGCGTCGGGAACGGGGTGCCGTCCTCCAGCCGGGGAGCGGTCTGCACCACCGCCGGGTGCCCGCACGGGCAGCGGTAGGCCACCGCGCGGACAGCACGTGGGACCCGTCCCAGCTGCGCGGCCACGACGGCGAGATCCTCCTCGCTGATGCCGGGACCGGCCTCGGAGGCGGGCCCGCGCGGCGTCGACGGGCTCATCGCGAGCCCTCCGCGACCTCACGCCACAGCTGGCGGTACCACGGCATGCCGGCCCCTCCCTCGCCCGCGCCGGCCAGGGCCGGACCGGACGGCAGCTGCACGACGTAGGGGACCTCCCCGGGCAGGACGTAGCCGAGCCGCGTCCTGGCCTGGGCTGCGACCTCAGCTGGGTCCGACAGGCGGGCGCGCTCCTTCGACAGCTCGTCCACCTCGGCGGCGAGCGCCTGCTGCTGCTTGGTCACGGCGGCGAGCTCCTGACGCTGGGCCACGTAGTTGCGCAGCGGGACCGCGACTGTGAGCGCCAGCGCGCAGACCACGAGGGCCAGCACCGCTGCTCGGCGCGTGGTGGACAGTCCGAGCATCCCCGTGGTCGCCGCCACCACACCGCGGGTGCGCGACACCCTGTTCAGCTTGGGCTCCCTGTTCCGCCGCCGCGTCGCTCCCGTGCCGGAGCCGCGGCGCGGCGGCGGTGTGCGGGGAGTCCGTTCGCCCCGAACCCGGGTTCGTTCCTCGACCATCGCGCCGCCTCAGGCCCGCTTCACGGGCGACTCGCGCGCGGGAAAGGGGCGACTCGCGTGCACCTCAGGCTCCTGCCTCCGCCACCGTGAAGCGCGGGAAGGCGAGGTCGCCCGCGTACCGGGCGGCGTCCCCGAGAGCTTCCTCGATGCGCAGGAGCTGGTTGTACTTCGCCACACGCTCCGACCGGGCCGGAGCGCCCGACTTGATCTGCCCGCAACCGGTGGCGACGGCCAGATCGGCGATCGTGGTGTCCTCGGTCTCACCGGAACGGTGGCTCATCATGCAGCGGTAGCCCGACGAGTGCGCGAGCGTGACGGCGTCGAGGGTCTCCGACAGCGTGCCGATCTGGTTGACCTTCACCAGCAGCGCGTTGGCGGCACCCCGGCTGATGCCCTCGTCGAGCCGCTCGGGGTTGGTGACGAACAGGTCGTCGCCAACGAGCTGCACGCGGTCGCCGAGCGCCTCGGTGATCGCGACCCAGCCGTCCCAGTCGTCCTCCGCCAGTGGGTCCTCGATCGACACGAGGGGATAGGCGGAGACCAGGTCGGAGTAGATGGCGATGAGCTCCTGCGACGAGAGCTTCTTGCCCTCGTAGGCGTAGACGCCGTCCGAGAAGAACTCGGTGGCCGCCACGTCGAGCGCGAGCGCGATGTCCCGGCCGAGCTTGTACCCGGTCTTCTCCACGGCCTCGGCGATGAGGTCGAGCGCCGCGCGGGTGCCGGGCAGGTCGGGCGCGAAGCCGCCCTCGTCGCCGAGCCCGGTGGCCAGGCCCTTGCTCTTCAGCACCGACTTGAGGGCCTGGTACACCTCGGCGCCCCAGCGCAGGGCCTCGCGGAAGGAGTCGGCCCCGACCGGCGCGATCATGAACTCCTGCACGTCGACGGAGCTGTCGGCGTGCGCCCCGCCGTTGATGATGTTCATCATCGGCACGGGAAGCACGTGGGCGTTCGGGCCGCCGACGTAGCGGAACAGCTCCAGCCCTGCCGACTCGGCGGCCGCCTTGGCCACGGCGAGCGAGACACCGAGCAGCGCGTTGGCGCCCAGGCGCGACTTGTCGGGCGTGCCGTCCAGGTCGACGAGCCGCTGGTCGACGAGCCGCTGGTCGACCGCCTCCATGCCGGCGAGCTCGGGGCCGATCTCGTCGAGCACCGCGGCCACGGCCTTCTCCACACCCTTGCCGCCGAACCGGAGCGGGTCGCCGTCGCGCAGCTCGACCGCTTCGTGCTCACCTGTCGACGCCCCCGACGGGACGGCCGCGCGGGCCAGGGTCCCGTCGTCGAGCGCGACCTCGACCTCCACCGTCGGATTGCCCCGCGAGTCGAGAATCTCGCGTGCGCCGACCTGCTCGATGACCGCCACCAGTGCTCCCGTCCGGGCTCGTTACGACGCCTGTGTGCGCTCAGCCAGGGCTGGGCGCGGTGTCCGGTGGCTCAGCGTAGTCGTGGAGGGTTCCCGATCGGCGCAGGAACTCGCCACCGGGCGCAGCGTCCTCAGTAGTTCGCCCCTGCGTCCCATGTCAACCCCTCGCAGATCGCGTCCCGTACACCTAACGTAGGGACGACCATGACGAGCCAGCCCGCGTCCGACGGCCTGTTCGAATCTTTCCGCCGGGCAGAGATGTTGATCGCCCGGAGCCGTCCGCTGGACGCGCTGCAGGCGCTCGGCCCCGTGCTCGAGAGCCAACCCAACGACGCCTCGGTGCATCTGCTCGCCGGTCGCGCCTACCTCAACTCGGCCCAGCTGCACCGCGCCGAGGAGGCCTTCGCCCGCGTTCTCGACCTCGACCCGTCCGACCACTACGCCCGCTTCGCGCTCGGCAAGGCGTTGCAACGGCAGGGACGGCTCGCCGAGGCGCAGGCGCAGCTGAAGATGGCGGCCGCGATGGACCCGCGCCCGGAATACCAGGAAGCGCTGGGAGAGGTGCTGGCCCGCATCGCCGTGGAGGGCGCGGAACCGGCCTGACACGAGGCGGTTCACGCTTCGAACAGCCCGCTGCCCCAGTAGTCCCCGTTCCGAGCCACGCCAGGCGGGCACACGAACAGGCCCGACGCGACGTGCTGGATGTACTCGTTGAGCGCGTCGTTCGCGCCCAGCTTGCGCTGCAGCGAGACGAACGTGGCCGGGTCGGACTGGAAGCTGATGAAGAACAGCCCCGCTTCGAGCCCACCGGTGTTCGGATCGATCCCGTCGTTGAAGGAGTACCCACGGCGCAGGATCCGCAGGCCGTTGTTGTTCTCGAAGGCGGCCAGCCGGATATGGGCGTCGTCCGGGATCACATGTGTTCCGTCCGGGCCGGTCGCGGCGAAGTCGGGGGTGTCGAACTCCTCCGTGCCCGTGAGCGGGGCACCGACCGACTTCGTCCGTCCGAAGACCGCCTGCTGATCGGACAGGAAATCACGGTCCCAGTTCTCGACGAACATGCGGATCCGCCTGGCGACGAGATAGGTGCCGCCGCGCATCCAGGCCTGGTCCGCCCCGGCACCGACCCAGACGTGCTGGTCGAGTGCGGTCGCGTCGTCGCCCCGGATGTTGCGTGTGCCGTCCTTGAATCCCATGAGGTTGCGCGGGGTGGACTGGCCGGAGCCCGTCACCGAGGTACGGCCGAATCCGAGCTGGGTCCAGCGGTTGACGACGATGCCCCGACCGATCCTGGCCAGGTTGCGGATCGCGTGGAACGCCACCTGCGGGTCGTCGGCGCAGGCCTGCACGGCGATGTCCCCGTTGCTGCGGGTGTTGTCGAGGAGCTCGCCCGGCAGCGCAGGCAACGGTTGCAGCGCCGCGGGGCGGTGGGCGGCCAGCCCGAACCGGTTGTCGAACAGCGACGGCCCGAACCCGATCGTCATGGTCAGGCGGGATGGCGCCAGCCCCTCGGCCTCGCCGGTGTCGGCGGGGGGAGCGTCCGACGTGGCCGAGTCACCCGGCACGGGCGCGCCCCGGGTCATCGCCTCGGCTGCGGTCGTCCAGCTCTGCAGCATCGAGACCAGGTCGGCACGCTCGGTGCTGGTGACGTCGAACGCCGCGAAGGCGAGTTGGTTCTGCACGTCGGTGCTGATTCCGGCCTGGTTGGCGCCGCGGAAGGCCACGGTGTCGGCGACGGCCGACGTGGATGCCGCCGCCGAGATCGAGGTGCCCGCGATGGCGAGACCGGCACCGGCCACGCCCGCACCGGCGAGGCTGCCGAGGAACCGACGCCGCGAGAGTTCCGCCATGTGCCCTCAGACCACCTTCCCGGCCACCTGGGACAGCGGCTCGGCCAGCGCGTTGACCGCGTCCGCGAGCTGACGCCGTTGGTCCTGCGGGACCGTGCTGTAGTCGACGTAGCCGTTGTTGCCCTGCTGGTACTCCGCGAGGCTGGACGTGACGTCGGTGAAGCGCGCCTCGAGCTGCTGCGCGAGCTGGGGGTCCTTCGCCGCGAGCGCGGGCTGGAGCAGCTCGAAGGTCTTGCGGGCGCCGGCGATGTTGGCGGCGAAGTCCCAGAGGTCGGTGTGCGAGTACCGGTCCTCCTCGCCGGTCACCTTCGACGTCGACACCTCGTCGAGCAATTCACTGGCGCCGTTGGCGAGTTGGGCAGGCTGGTAGGTGGCAGTCGCGACGTTCTTCTGCAGGGTGGCGACGTCGGCATCGAGCTTGTCGGCGATCGGCGTCATCCCGGCGAGCGACTTGTCCTCCCAGAGCGCCTTCTCGATGCGATGGAACCCGGTCCACCGGGCGGGGTCGTCGACGTCGTTGACCCGCGCGTCGATGTCGGGGTCGAGGTCGCCGAAGCTCTCGGCCACCGGTTCGATGCTCTCGTAGTGCGTGCGGGCCGGCGCGTACAGCGACTCCGCCTTGGGGATGTCGCCCGCCCGGACCGCGTCGTCGAACGCCTTCGTGGCCGGCACCAGGGCGTCGACCTCGGAGACGACGTAGTCGTGGTACTGCTGCGTCGCCTTCGTCAGCGAGGTGTCGGCAGGCGGCGCCGGTGCGGCGCCCCCGCCCGTCACGGTGAACGTCGAGGTGTCCTGCGCGGCCCCGGGGCAGTACATCGTGTAGGTGCCCGGGTCCAGACGGAGGGCGAAGTTCCCGTTGAGCCCCTCGGTGATGTTCTCCTTCTCCCCGAGGATCCTGCCGTTGCTCTGCAGCTCGGCCTCCGTCACCTTCGCGGTGCCGGTGTTCGTGACCGTGAACGTCACCGGGCCGGCCGCCACCGATGCGGGCGCGGGCGCGCAGCCGTCGTCGGACAGCGCGACCTTCACCTCGGTCTGCGCTCCGCCCGGTCCGGCGGCCGTGTCGCCACCGCCTCCGCAGGCGGCGGCCAGCAGGCCGACCGAGAGCGCGGCCGCGACGGTGCCCAGCGCGCGCGGGCGAAACGGACTCATGAACATGCCATCCTCGGCGACGAAAAGAGAGGAACGGGTGGATCGAGGCGACCACCCGCAGGGGTTCAACCGCGGGTCGGCTCTGGCTCCGGGGTGGGCGCGGGCTCCGCCGCCCGGCGCCGCGAGGCCGGTCCGCGCTGCGGCCAGAGCACGTGGACGAGCATCGGCACCGCGTAGACCAGCCAGATCACCGCCTCCACGATCGAGGGGAACGGCTGGATGCCGAGCACACCGGTGAGGAGCGACGAGATAGGCGTGCCCGGCTGCACGAGCCACGAGAGGTCGGCTGCCTGCTGCTGACCGAAG
>DASYES010000337.1:0-4984 GCA_036498885.1 Pseudonocardia sp. | reverse complement strand
CGCGCCGCCCTGAGGCCGCGGCGCCCGCGCTGCTCGACGTCGTCCGCCGGGACCGGCCGCGGGCCGCCCTGTTCGGACACGTCCACCAGCCACTGGCACCGAGGGCCCGGGTGGGCCACACCGAGTGCGTCAACGTGGGGCACTTCCGCCGGACCGGCGTGCCTTACGTGCTGCGCTGGTGATCCCCGGATGTCGCACTAGGTGATGTTCGGGCCCGCTGGGTGACCCGTCGGTGTCGATGTTCGGGCCCGCTTGGCGACCCTTCGGTATCGATGTTCGGATCTGCCCGAGACCCTTCGGTAGCCTGCCGCTATGGCCGACGCTACGACATCCACGATCACCATTGCCGCGGCGCCGGAGCGCGTGATGGCGGTGATCGCCGACTTCCCGGCCTACCCGGAGTGGGCTTCTCAGGTGAAGAGCGTCGAGGTGCTCGGCAGTGACCCGAACGGGCGCGCCGAAAGAGTGAAGTTCACGATGGACGCCGGCCCGATCAAAGACTCCTACACGCTCGACTACACGTGGGCACCCGATGCGAGGTCCGTGAGCTGGACCTTGGTGAAGGGCCAGATCCAGAAGGCGCAGAACGGGTCATACACCGTGGTAGGGACGGGGTCCGAGACCACAGTCACCTACAGCCTTGCTGTTGATCTGAACATCCCGATGATCGGAATGTTGCGCCGCAAGGCCGAGAAGGTGATCATCGACACCGCTCTCAAAGGGCTGAAGCGGCGGGTTGAAAGCGCCCCGTGACTGGTCGTCGGCCATCTCGCGGCTACTCTCCGCCTCGTGCGCGTCGTCATGTTCACGGGCAAGGGGGGCGTCGGGAAGACGACTCTCGCTGCGGCCACTGCCGCGCTGCTCGCGCGTGCGGGTCGCAAGGTACTGGTCGTCTCGACTGATCCGGCGCACTCGCTCGGCGATGCGTTGGCGGTCGAGCTCAGCGGCGAACCGTTCGAGCTCGAACCCGGTCTCTCCGCGGCACACATCGACACCAGGGCGCTGCTCGACGGTTCGTGGACCGGCCTGCGGGCTCACCTACGCACGCTCCTGGCCGGAGCGGGCGTCGACGAGCTGGTGGCCGACGAGCTGACGGTGCTGCCAGGGGTCGAGGAGCTGCTCGCCCTCGGCGAGGTGCGCCGGGCGGCGGAGACCGGACCGTGGGAGGTCGTGGTCGTCGACTGTGGACCCACGGCCGAGACGCTGCGGCTGCTCGCCCTGCCCGAAGCGATGTCGGGCTACCTGGAGCGATTGTTCCCGGCTCACCGCCGTGCCGTGCGCGGCCTGCTCGCCGGCCTGTCCGGGGCGGGACGTGAGGCGCAGTCGGCATGGGACCGCACGGTCGACGCCCTCGACTCACTGGCCGAGCAGCTCGACGGCCTGCGCACGATGCTCGCCGACCACCGCAGGACCTCGATCCGGCTCGTCCTCACCCCGGAACGCGTGGTTGTCGCCGAGACCCGTCGCACGCTCACCGCGCTGGCCCTGCACGGGTTGCACGTCGACGGGCTCGTCGCCAACCGGGTCGTGCCCCGGCCGCCGTCCTCGATGCGCGGCCCCGCCGCCCGGTGGCTGCGCGTCCGGCACACCGAGCAGCAGGCCGTGCTCGCCGAGCTGGGTGCGGTGCCGGTGCCGCTGCGCACCGCCGTCCACACCGCTGAGGAGCCCACCGGCGTCACGGCACTGCTGGAGGTGGCGCAGTCCTTGTACGGCCCCGCAGATCCGGTCCCGCCCGCAGGCGGGCCGCCCGAACCGCTGTTACAGGTGCAGCGCACCGCCGGGGAGGGCAAGTCGCTCGACTCCGAGTTCGAGCTCGTGATGCACCTCCCGGGTGCCGCCGTCGGCGCGCTGGGCCTCAGCCGCATCGACGACGACCTCGCCGTCACAGCGGGCGGCACGCGCCGCATGGTTGCGCTGCCGTCGGTGCTGCGCCGGTGCACCGTGAGCGGAGCCCGCCTTTCCGGCGATGATCTGCGGGTGGCGTTCACCCCCGACCCTGCGGTCTGGTTCCGGTGAGCGGCACGGGAGGCTGCGGCGACCACAGCGGGCTCAGCGCCGAACTGCGTGCGTTCGCCCTGAGCGCGCTCGACCGGGTCGAGCCCCTGCTGGAGCGGCTGCGCGTCGAACCGGCCGGCCGGACGCCCGAGACCTGCGCGAGCTGCCCGGTCTGCGCCCTTCTCGCCGCGTTGCGCGGCGACCATCCCGAACTTGCCGGACGGCTCGCCACGCACGCTGCGGGACTGGTCGCGGTGCTACGGACAGCGCTCGAGGAAGGCGCACCGGCGAGCGCCGGCGCGCCACCTGATCCCGGGCCGGCCGAGCCGGACCGGCGGGTGCAGCACATTCCGATCGATCGTGGGCAGGAGGCCGGATGACCGCCGGCGGGAGACTCCCCGGGTGGCAGTGTCTGCGCCTGTGCTGACCGTTGGTGTCGATGTCGGGGGAACGAGCGTGCGGGCCGGCGTCGTCGACGCCGAGGGGAACGTTCACGACACTGCTCGCACTCCGACCCCGCGGAGTGAGGCAGCGCTGGAGGCGGCGCTCGCCGGCGTCATCACCGAGTTGGCCGGCCGGTACCGGATCGGGGCCGTGGGGCTCGCCCTGGCCGGATTCGTGACGCCGGACCGGCGTGGGGTCCGGTTCGCGCCGCACCTGTCCTGGCGCGACGCCCCCGTCGCCGACCGGATCGCCGAACGTGTCGGGCTGCCCGTCGTCGTCGAGCACGACGCCAACGCGGCGGCGCTGGCCGAGCGCCACTTCGGGGCCGCGTCCGGCGCGTCCACCACGGTCTTCGTCGCGCTGGGCACCGGAATCGGGTCGGCCCTGCTCATCGACGGGCAGCTCTACCGCGGCGCCTTCGGGGTGGCTCCTGAACTGGGGCACCTGCGGGTCGTGCCGGAGGGGCGGCCGTGCCCGTGCGGCAAGAACGGCTGCTGGGAGCGGTACTGCAGCGGCACGGCGCTGGCCACCACCGCCGTCGAGCTGCTGGCGCGTGACCCCGGGCGATCGCCGGTACTGCGCAGGCTCGTCGCCGGCGACCCGGGACGCGTCACGGGCCAACGGGTGGCTGCCGCCGCCCGGGACGGCGACCCGGTGGCCTGCGCCGCCATGGACGAGCTCGCCCGGTGGCTCGGGGAAGGCCTCGCGCTGGTGGCGGACGTGTTCGACCCGGAGCTCGTGGTCATCGGGGGTGGGGTGTCGGAATCGGCCCCGCTGTTCCTCGACGAGGCACGCGAGCACTACGCCGCCACCGTCACGGGTGCGGGACGTCGCCCGCTCGCACGGATCCGCACCGCCCAGCTCGGTGAGGCTGCCGCTGTCGTGGGCGCGGCACAGCTCGCGCGCGAGGTCGTGCTGTCCTGAAAGGCCGCACCCGGCCGCCCGGCCGGGTGTCAGATCACGGCGCCGTCGTCGCCTTCGTCCTGCTCCGTACCGGGAGGGTCCGGCCACAGCCGCAGTACGAGCCAGCCGATACCGGCAGCGAGCGCGACGAGTCCGAGCGGCAGCCCGTAGAGCGGGGGGACCCCGACCCAGTCGGGAGCCACGACCAGTACGAGACCCAGTCCGAGCAGCACCAGCCCGACGATCGCGGGCGGACCGAGCCGCGGCAGCGGAGGTGGCTCCGGCGGGACGAAGTGCTCGTCGTCGGCAGCGGGGGCCGGCTCCGGCATCGGGACGGGCCGGGACTCGAACAGGGATCCCGCCTGCTCCGCGGCGGCGGGCCACTCGGGCACGTGGCCATCGCGGCGCAGCTCGGCCACGATCGCGTCGAACTCGTCCGGCGTCCGACCGCCACCGTCGGGCTGCGCGCGCTCGTCGGGATCCCGGTCCACGCGGCCTCCTTTCGACCTGCGGCCCGCATCCAAGCCCCCCGCTGTGTCCACCATCCTGACATGCCGGCCCGAGGAAGAGGAGAAGCGCGCCCCCCGGTGCGGTGCGATCGACAGAGCCCGTTGTCGCCGTATGACGCGCGTCCGTAGGCTGACGCCGTCGAGGTGGAGGGGGCACGCCCAGGTGCTGTACTGGTGGTCCAAGTTCGTGCTCCTCGGTCCTCTGCTGCGGCTCTTCTGCCGGCCGACCATCGAGGGAGTCGGGAACGTCCCGGAGCGCGGCGGCGCCATCCTCGCCAGCAACCACCTCGCCGTCGTCGACTCGTTCTTCCTCCCGTTGCTCGTCCCACGGCGGATCACGTTCCTCGCCAAGCGCGAGTACTTCACCCAGCCCGGGCTCGTCGGCCGGCTGAAGAAGGTCTTCTTCTCCGGTGTGGGCCAGGTGCCGATCGACCGGTCGGGCGGGTCGGCCGCCCAGGCGGCGATGGACACCGCGGTGCGGCTGCTGCGCGAGGAGAAGCTGCTCGGGATCTACCCGGAGGGCACGCGGTCGCCCGACGGTCGGCTGTACAAGGGCAAGACCGGTGTGGCCCGGATGACGCTGGAGGCCGGCGTTCCCGTCATCCCGGTGGCCATGATCGGCACGGACAAGGTCAACCCGATCGGTTCGAGAATGTGGCGCCCGCGCAAGGTGCACATCAAGATCGGGGAGCCGCTCGACTTCTCCCGCTACGCGGGGATGGCGGGCGACCGATTCATCGAGCGCTCGATGACCGACGAGATCATGTACGCCCTCATGGAGCTATCGGGGCAGACCTACGTCGACATGTACGCGGCCTCCGTCAAGGAACGAGCGGCCAAGGCGAAGCTCGCGGATCCCCAGGAATCGAGCGCTGACGGCCACTCCGGAGACGGCGTCCCGAAAGCCCGCGCGAGCTAGGCCGTGTCGGTTACACCCACTTGGACGAAGCTCCAGCAATCGGTGTAATACCCTTGCCCGGTGCCGCGATGGGTCAATGTGGTCAGACGGGACAACGCCCCTTCTTCCGGCGACGACTCACCGACGTCAATCGTCCGCCTCGACGACGTACCCACCTCGCTCGTCCAGGTGGTGACGAGCCCGCCGCCCGCCCCGGCGCCGAGCTGGATCCGCA
>DASYES010000336.1:0-2280 GCA_036498885.1 Pseudonocardia sp. | reverse complement strand
CGGGAAGCCGCAGAGCAGCTCGGCCACGGCGGCGCGCACGCGCTCGGCCGCCTCGCCCGGCTCCTCCTCGGTGGCAGGCGCCGTCTCGGGCACGGGCACCAACGCGGCGATACGGCGCACCTCCGCCGCGAGGATCGTGTCGGCGACCTCCCGGCGCGCGGTGTGCTCCGCTGCGTGCAGCGACTCCTTGCGGCCCACGTGCTCGGCCGCGAACTGGGTGAGCAGCCCGGCTCCGGCCGCGTCGACGAGCACGCCCTGGATCTCGCGCAGTGCCTCGTAGCCCGAGGTGCCGTTCACCGGCCAGGACGGAGGCAGCTCCTCACCGACCCCCAGGATCTTCTCCACGAGAAGCCACCGGTGCGGCCCGATCGCCGCCCGCAGCCGCCGGACGTAGCCGCCGGGATCGGAGAGTCCGTCCGGGTGGTCGACCCGGAGTCCGTCGACCTCTCCGGCGTGCACCCAGCGCAGGATCTCGCGGTGCGTGTCCTCGAAGATCTCCGGGATCTCGACGCGCACGGCGGCGAGGGTCGAGACGTCGAAGAACCGGCGGTAGGTGAGCTCTGCTGCGCCGCGCTTCCAGGACACGAGCCGGTAGTGCTGGCGCTCGTGTACCTCCTGCGGTGAGCCGGTGTCGCCGGTGCCGGGCGCCACCGGGAACGCGTGCTCGTAGTAGCGCAGCTCCGAGCGGTCGTCGGACAACGACAGCTCCGAGAGCGCCTTCTCCTCGTCGGCGGCGAGGATCGGCAGGAGCACCGGCCCCGCGTCCCAGTCGATGTCGAAGTGGCCGGCGTAGCGGGACGCGCGGCCGTGCGTGAGGACGTCCCACCACCAGGGGTTGGCCTTCGCCACCTCGACGCCGAGGTGGTTGGGCACGATGTCCAGGACGAACTGCAGGCCCAGCTCCCGTACCGCCGCCACGAGGGCGCGGCGTCCCTCCTCACCGCCGCGCTCCCGCGAGACCCGGGTGGGGTCGACCACGTCGTAGCCGTGGTTGGAGCCCGCTCCGGACTCGAGCAGCGGCGAGGCGTAGAGCCCGCCGACGCCGAGCGCGTCGAGGTAGGGCAGCAGCTCCACGGCGTCGGTGAAGGTGGCGTCCTTGGAGAACTGCAGCCGGTAGGTGGCGGAGGGAACGGTCGGTGAAGGCACAGCCGAGCCCGTCATGCGCGCGCGTGCTCCGTCCGCTGCAGGACCAGAACCGACCGGGCCGGCACCGTGAGCACCGCCCCGCCGTCGACCGTGCGCGGATCGGCCGCCACGACGCCGGGAGCGGTGGACAAGGTGGTGACCTCGCCTTCCGCCGTGTCGACCACGATCGCCCACCGCGAGCCGTACTCGGGGCCCGGCAGCGTGGCGTCGATGTCCTCGTAGTGGGCGTTGAGGCAGAGCAGGAACGAGTCGTCGGTGACCCGGTTGCCGCGGGTGTCCGCCTCGGTGATGCCGTCGCCGTTGAGGAACGCGGTGACGCATTTGCCGAAGCCGGAGTCCCAGTCCTGCTCGGTCATCTCCTCGCCTGCCGGGGTGAACCAGGCGATGTCCTGCAGCGAGTCGCCACCGCGGCGCCGGGGCCGGATCGGCCGGCCGTCGAAGAAGCGCCGCCGCCGGAACACCGGGTGGGCGGTGCGCAGCGCGACGACGCCTGCGGTGAAGTGGAGCAGGGCCGCGTTCTTCGTGGCCAGCGACCAGTCGACCCACGCGGTGGGCCCGTCCTGGCAGTAGACGTTGTTGTTGCCTGCCTGGCTACGGCCGAGCTCGTCGCCGTGCAGCAGCATCGGGACGCCCTGGCTCAGCATCAGCGTGGTGAGGAAGTTGCGCTGCTGGCGGGCGCGCAGGTCGAGCACCGCGGCGTCGTCGGTGGGGCCTTCCACCCCGCAGTTCCAGGAACGGTTGTGGCTCTCGCCGTCGTTGCCGCCTTCGAGGTTGGCCTCGTTGTGCTTCTCGTTGTAGGAGACCAGGTCGGCGAGGGTGAAACCGTCGTGCGCCGTGACGAAGTTGATCGACGCGAACGGGCGCCGGCCGTCGTCCTTGTACAGGTCGGAGCTGCCGGTGAGCCGGGACGCGAACTCGCCGATGGTGCCCGGCTCGCCGCGCCAGAAATCGCGCACGGTGTCGCGGAACTTTCCGTTCCACTCCGTCCACAGCGGCGGGAAGTTGCCCACCTGGTAGCCGCCGGGGCCGACGTCCCATGGTTCCGCGATGAGCTTGACCTGGCTGATCACCGGGTCCTGCTGCACGAGGTCGAAGAACACCGACAGGCGGTCGACGTCGTAGAACTCGCGGGCG
>DASYES010000335.1:0-4575 GCA_036498885.1 Pseudonocardia sp. | reverse complement strand
GCGGCGAAGCGCAGCAGGCGGGCGGTCAGGTCCACCGCAGGGCTCCCTCCCGCCACGCGTAGACGACCCCGGCCAGCAGGATGGCCAGGAACGCGAACATCTCGATCACCGCGGCCGGGCCGACCCGCGACACGACGAGCGTCCACGGGTACATGAACACCATCTCCATGTCGAAGGCCAGGAAGACCATCGTCACGGGGTACCACCGGACGTGGAAGCGGGAGAATGCGTGCTGGGCCGGGGGCAGGCCGCCGCTGAACGGGGCGACCTCCAGCGCCGCCGGGCGCACGGAGAGCACGCAAGACACCCCGTAGATCAGCAGCACCGCCGCCGCGACCACGCCGAGCAGGACGAGCACCGGCCGGAACTCGGCCATCGGGCACTCCTCCCGTTCACTCGGTTGATACCTATACCCCGCACGGGCATCGTTGCCCAGCCGTCGGGCGGTGTCCACCCGGAGCGCTCGTCCGGGTACTCATCCAGCTCCAGCTCCGGAGCGGAGGGCGCCATGTCGGCCGCCGGTGGGCCGAGCTCGGATCGTGAGGTCCCGATAGGTCCGGCGTCGCATGATTCGGGCGAATCGGCAAGCGTCGCCGACGTAGTGTCATCAGATTTCACTGTGCGTCTTGTGCCGAACGGCGACTCGCGGAGAAGGACGAGAGGAGCGCCCGTCTCCGGTGCAACGGGCTGGTACGAACTGGCTACTGACCGCGAATGGTGATCGTTATCATGTCGTTCTGGGCGGCTGGACGGGCGGCGAACGCCGAATGAGCAAGGGGCCATCACGTACGCTCACCAGGTCTTCTGCGGATAAGGAGCTGGTGAGATGATCGGCGGATTCCTGGGAAAGGCAACAGGATTGGTGGCCAGTGGCGCGGCCGGCGCGGTCGCCTACGACGGGGTCAAGAGGCTGATGCGCAGCGACGTGTTCCACGGCGCGGCGGTCACCGTCACCTCGTGGGGGCTGCGGGGAGCGCGACTCGCGGAAACCGGCGCCGAGAAGGCCCGGCTCACCACCGCTGACATCATCAGCGAGGCGAGGGACAAGGTCGGCGAACAGTCACCCGCTCCCGGCGGGGCGGCGTCGGTCCACAACCACGAGCACTAGGCACACGTGGCGATCAGCGTTGTCTCCGACGCGGCTGGCCGCGTCCGGTTCGACACTCCGGAGCTGACCGGTAATTCGTCCCTCGCCGTCGCGGTCGAGGACGCTGTCGACGCCGTGCCGCACGTGCGTCAGGTGTACGCCTATCCGCGCACCGGCAACGTCGTTGTGTGGTTCGATCCGCAGCGCTGCGACCGCACCGAGCTCGTCGAGGCGATCGGCAAGGGACTGGGTGCCGACCCCCAGGCCACCGCCGAGCGCACTCCGCGTTCGGCGGACACCACCAACGGCGGTCTGGTCCGCCTGGTCGTGGGCGGGCTGGCGCTGGCCGGGCTGGGACTGCGCCGGTACGGGCTGCGCAGGCCCCCGATGCTCGGGCCAACCAGTCGTACGGTGGCCGCCGGGGTCACGATCTTCACCGGCTACCCGTTCCTGCGTGGCGCCCTGCGCTCGCTCACGGGCCGCAGCGGGGCCGGCACCGACGCGCTCGTCTCCGCAGCCACCGTGGCGAGCCTGGTGCTGCGGGAGAACGTCGTCGCGCTGACGGTGCTGTGGTTGCTCAACATCGGCGAGTACCTGCAGGACCTGACGCTGCGCCGCAGCCGGCGGGCGATCTCCGAGCTGCTCACCGGCGCGCAGACCAGGGCCTGGATCCGGCTCGCGGACGGCAGCGAGCTGGAGGTCGACATCGACCAGCTCGGGATCGGCGACCAGGTCGTGGTGCACGAGCACGTCGTGCTGCCCGTCGACGGCGTGATCGTCGAGGGTGAGGGCATCGTCGACCAGGCGGCGATCACCGGCGAACAGCTGCCCAGCACCGCGGCGCCCGGGAGATCGCTCTACGCCGGCACCGTCGTCCTGCGCGGGCGGCTGGTGGTGCGGGCATCGGCGGTGGGCCGGGACAGCGCGATCGGGCGCATCATCAACCGGGTCGAGCAGGCCCAGCAGGACCGAGCGCCGATACAGACCGTGGGCGAGAACTTCTCCCGCCGCTTCGTGCCCACCTCGTTCGCGTTGTCGGCGCTCACGTTGCTGGTCACCCGTGACGTACGGCGCGCCATGACGATGCTGCTGGTCGCATGCCCGTGCGCGGTCGGGCTGGCCACGCCCACGGCGATCAGCGCGGCCATCGGCAACGGCGCCCGTCGCGGGATCCTGATCAAGGGCGGCGCGCACCTCGAGGCGGCCGGCCGCATGGACGCTGTGATCTTCGACAAGACAGGCACGCTCACGATCGGCCACCCGATCGTCACCAACGTCGTCTCCTTCCACGACGACTGGACACCGGAGCAGGTACTCGCCTACGCGGCGAGCTCGGAGATCCACTCGCGGCATCCGCTCGCCCAGGCCGTCATCCGGTCCACGGAGGAGCGGCTCATCACGATCCCGCCGCACGAGGAGTGCGAGGTTCTGCTCGGGCAGGGGATGCGGGTGGAGTCCGACGGACGGATCCTGCTGATCGGTAGCCGCGAGCTCCTGCGGCAGGAGGGAATCCCGATCAGTGCCGCGGCCGACGCCTGGGTCCGCAGGCTGCAAGGGGCCGCCGAGACACCCCTGCTGCTGGCCGTGGACGGCACTCTGGTCGGCCTCGTGTCGCTGCGGGACACGCTGCGCCCGGAGTCCCGCCAGGTGCTGGACGCGTTGCGCGCCGACGGCGTGCGCCGGATCGTGCTCCTCACCGGCGACCATTCGGAGACGGCCGCCGCCGTGGCCGCCGAACTCGGGATCGAGGAGTTCCAGGCGCAGGTCTCGCCCGAGATGAAGCAGGATCTCGTCCGGTCCATGCAGGACGAGGGATACACCGTCGCGATGGTGGGCGACGGCACCAACGACGCCCCTGCGCTGGCGCTCGCCGACATCGGCATCGCGATGGGGGTGGCGGGCACCGACGTGGCGGTCGAGACGGCCGACGTCGCCCTGGCCGGTGACGACCTGTGCAAACTCCTCGACCTGCGGGACCTCGGACGGCGCAGCATCGGCCTGATCCGGCAGAACTACGGCATGTCGATCGCGGTCAACGCGGCCGGCCTCGTCGTCTCGGCCGGGGGCGCGATGAGCCCGGTGGTTGCGGCCATCTTGCACAACGCCTCGTCCGTGGCCGTGGTGGGCAACAGTTCCCGGTTGATCCGCTACCGGCTGGATCGCTAGCCGACGGGCTGCCCGCCTCGGGCGTTGACACCGTGACGGGACGTGGAGCCGTGTGTGGCACGGTTCCCGATTGCCGATCATGACCCGCTACTCGGCGGCCGAGTGCAGCTGCCCGCCGATGCGGTGGGCGACCGCCCGGGCGGTGCGGTTCACCTCGGCGACGAGCACTGTCTGCTCCTCGGCGGCCGAGTAGTCGGGAAAGGTGAGGGTCACGCTGGCCACGGGGTAGCTCGCGCTGTCGAGCACCGCCACGGCGACGGAGACGAGGCCGGGGGTCACCTCGCCGTCCTCGATCGCGTGGCCGCGGCGGCGGGTCTCCACGAGGATCCGGCGCAGGGCGGACAGCGATCGCGGACCCACCTCGTGACGGGTGACGAACGCGTCGGGCTCGGGATACAGCGCTCGCACGTGTGCCCCGGTCAGGGCTGCGAGCATCGCGCGGCCGCTGGCGGTGAGGTGGGCGGGCAGGCGCACCCCGACGTCGGTGACAAGGGGCGGGCGACCGGGCGCGCGCTCCTCGATGACGTAGATGACCTCCCTGCCGTGCAGCACTGCCAGGTGCGCCGTGTGCCCTGTGCGGTCGACGAGCCGCCCGAGCGGCACCCGCGCAATGCGCTGTAGCGGCGCTTGGCGGACATACCCCGTGCCCAGCTCGTAAGCGGCAACGCCGAGGCTGTAGCGCCGCTCGTCGGCCAGGTGCACCACGAACCCGCTCTCGGCGAGCGTGGTGAGCAACTGGTAGGTGGTGGAGCGGGGAAGCTGCAGGTCACGGGTGATCGCGGCCGCGGGCACGGGTGCGGCCTGTCGCGCGAGGTAGCCCAGGACGGCCAGCACCTGGTGCGCCGCGGGGACCTTCACCACCTGACCGGGCACCCGGTGACGCTAGCAACTGTCCGGGATCCCGGACAGTGATCTTGGGCGGCCGGTGGTGGCGGTGTGGGCGTTCGGTGTCCCATGCACTGATGCAGCCAGTCACTGTCGGAACCGGCCCCCTGTCCCGCACAGAGATCCTCGCCGTGGCCCGGGAGGAGGCCGGTGTCGTCCTCTCGGCGGATGCGGAGTACGAGATCGCCGCGAGCCGCAAGGTCGTCGAGGCGCTCGCCTGTGATGTGCGGCCGCACTACGGGGTGTCGACGGGGTTCGGGGCGTTGGCGACCCGGCACATTCCGGTGGAGCTGCGGGGTCAGTTGCAGCGCAGTCTGGTGCGGTCGCATGCTGCCGGGTCGGGTCCGGAGGTGGAGCGGGAGGTTGTGCGTGCGTTGATGGTGCTGCGTCTCTCGACGCTCGCGACGGGTCGTACCGGGGTGCGGCTGGAGACGGCG
>DASYES010000334.1:0-10886 GCA_036498885.1 Pseudonocardia sp. | reverse complement strand
ATCAGGTGGTGGGTGCGCAGGATCGCTGCTCATGATCGCGTTCCGGTCGTTGATAGCGGCTGGTGATAGCAACGGACTCAGTCAGTCAGCTGCGCGTCGAGGTGGTCGGGCGCGGAGCGCTGGGTGCTGAGGTTGACGTGGCCGTAGACGTTCATGATCATCTCGATGGCGCTGTGGCCGACGATCTCCATGACGATGCGTGGGTGGATGCCGAGCGCCAGCAGCAGTGACACGCAGGTATGGCGCAGCCCGTGGAGCGGGACGCGGCGGATGCCGTGGTCGCTACAGCCGAACCCTGGGTCGCTGTGGTGCGTTCGGCGTTGGTGATCGCGGATTGAGGCGCCGTGGCGCCCACTACGCGACCGGTCACGATGAATCATCAGATGCCGTGGCGTCCGGGTGAAGGTTGATCTCTTCTGTTGAGCACGGCAGTGGACGTCCGCATCCTGATCTGTTGCCTGCGAAGGGGGACACGTGACGTCCGTAGTGCTCTGGACGTTCAACAACTTCGACCTGATCTGGCTCATGACCCAGGGCGGCCCGGGGGACGCCACCGCCCCCTACGTGATGGTCGCCTACTCGAAGGCGATCCAGCAGCTGCAGTTCGGGGCGGGCGCCGCGGTGACGCTGGTGATGGTGCCCCTCATCGCCGTCCTCGTGGTCGTGCTCGTGCGGATGATGCGCCGTACCGACGCACCGGGGGCAGACGACCTGGGACGCAGCAGGCTGACGCCCGCGCAGCGCAAGGCGCTCGCGTGGGTGATCGTCGCACTGGTCGGCGAGAACCCGTGCAACGTCGACAAGGTCTTCCGCAAGATCAAGCAGTTCGGCTTCCACGCCCGGCAGGGGGGTGGGGTCTCGGGCGTCGAGATGGCGCTCATGGACCTCGCGGGCAAGGCCTACGGCGTACCCGCGTACGCGCTGGTGGGCGGACAGTTCCGGGACACGATCCGCTGCTACGCGGACACTCCGTCGCTGACCGATCCGCACGAGATGGGGAAGCGGCTGCTGGAGCGCAAGCAGCGCGGGTTCACGATGCTCAAGATCGACGTCGGCGTCGATCTGCTGTGGGACGTCCCGGGCAATATGATCGCACCGGCGGGCGCCCGCGAGACCACGACGACGATGCACCCGTTCTCCGGCATCCAGGTCACGGCCAAGGGCGTGGAGAACCTGGCCGCCTACGTGGAGACGGTGCGCTCGATCGTCGGGTACGACGTGGCGCTGGCCGCGGATCACTTCGGGCACATCGCTGGACTCGTGCATCCGCGTCGGCCGGGCACTGGAGCCGTTCACGCTCGCGTGGATCGAGGACCTGATCCCCTGGCAGTTCACCGACCAGTGGCGCCAGCTCACCGAGGCCGTCGCCGTGCCGACCTGCACCGGCGAGGACATCTACCTCACCGAGGGGTTCAAGCCGCTGCTCGACGCCGGCGCGATCCGGGTGGTCCATCCCGACCCGGCGACCTCCGGTGGCATCGCCGAGACCAAGAGGCTGGGCGACTACGCGCAGGAGCGCGGCGTCGCGATGGCGCTGCACCTGGCGGCCTCGCCCATCGTGACGATGGCGTGCGTGCACCTCGCTGCGGCGACGGAGAACCTCCTCGCGCTCGAGCACCACGCGGCCGACGTCCCGTTCTGGAGGGACCTCGTCACTTACCTGCCCCGGCCGCTCATCGAGGACGGCCACATCGCCGTGCCCGAGACCCTCGGGCTCGGTTTCGGGACATCAACGAGGAGCTGTTCCTGCAGCAACTCGACCCGCGCGACCCGGTGTACTTCGCAGAGTCGACGCACTGGGACTCCGAGTCGAGTCACGACCGGTTGTGGAGCTGACCGCGGGCGGGGGAGCAAGCCCGACGGCGGAGCAGACGGAGAGGGATGAGAGATGCGGATAGCCGTGACAGGTGCGGCGGGCAGGCTCGGACGCCAGGTCGTCGACCGGGCCCTGCGGGCCGGACACGAGGTGGTCGCGATCGACCTGCCGGGATCGCCCGCGCAGGAGGACGGGGGCCGGCCTGCGCTCGAATGGCACCCCGCCGACGTCACCGTGCTCGACGAGGTGCGCGCCGCGCTCGCCGGGGTGCAGGGGGTGGCACACCTCGCCGCGCTCCCGCACCCGCGGTACCCGGAGCCCGAGGTCCACCGGATCAACGTCGGCGGCACCCACAACGTGCTGATCGCCGCCGAGGAACACGGGGTGTCGGCCGTGTGCCTCGCCTCCAGCGTCAACGCCATCGGCGGCGTGTTCAGCGCGCGGCCCCGGTTCGACTACTTCCCGGTCGACGAGGAGCACCCGCCCTACTGCGAGGACAGCTACAGCCAGTCGAAGTGGCTCGTCGAGCAGCAGGGGGCGGCGTTCGCCCGGCGGCGCCCGGACGCGACGTTCTCGTCCCTGCGCCTGAACACCCTCCAGGACGACTGGGCGGCCGCGGCCGCGCTCGGCGGCGACGAGAAGCGCGCTCCCGATCTCTGGGGCTGGACGTCCTTCGACTCCGCGGCCTCGGCCGTGCTGCTCGCCCTGCACCGGGGCACCCCCGGCCACGCCGTCTACACCGTCGTCGCGGCACGCACCACGAGCACCACGCCGTCGGAGGAGCTCGCCCGCCGCTGGTACCCGCGGGTGGCGCTGCGCGCCCCGCTGCCGGACTGTGCGGCGTTCCAGTCGTCGGCGAAGGCGCTCGCCGAACTGGGCTGGGACGCCCGGGAGGAGCACCCGGCGATCTCGGAGCGGGAGGCCTGACACGGCAGCCGACAGCGCAGCAGTCCTTCGTCGCGTAGGCGCCGTGTGAGCGCTCACATGGTGCTTGAAGCCGACCGGTTGGAGGTCGTCACGACACAGTGGCCGCATCGCAGGAAGGCGACCTTCACCCAAGCAGCATGCGCGAAGGTGGCCGTCCTGCAACGGGGGTGGGGCTACTGCTGCTGGGCGTCGAGGACGAGCACCCAGTCCTCGTCGTCCTGGGCTGTGAACGACTCCCCTGAGGCCACGTCGGCGGGCTGGGACTCGCCGGTGCGGGTGTTGAACCCGATGGCCTCGAGGGTGGTCGAGGCCAGTCGCGAGGTGTCTGAAGGCGGCGAAGAAGGCGGTCGACGCCTACCGGGCGTCGGGGAGGAACCCGGACTTCACGTTCAAGACGACCACCGCCCGCCAGTCCTTCGCCGAGTTCATGCAGGCCCAGATGGCCGCCATCGGCATCGCGTGGACGTGCAGACCTGCGATCTGGCGCAGTTCTCCTCGAAGGTGCTGCAGGGCGCGGACTTCCAGCGCACCTCGTGGGTGTCCCCGTTCGACAACCCGGACCCGGCGGTGTCGCGGCTGCTGCACAGCGGCGGGAGCGCGAACTACGGGAAGTACTCGGACCCACAGTGGATCGACGACGCCATGACGAACGCGGACCCGGCGAAGGTCACGCAGGACTATCAGCAGGTTGAGCGGCAGGTGGCCACGGATCTGCCCGTCGCGTTCTTCAGCCCGCTGATTCCGATGCTGCCCCCGGGCCGTCGTCGGAGCTGACGAGCCGCAGCCCGGGCACGCCACGACCGGGAGGGTCGGAGGGGTGTCCGGCTTGCTGGGCGGCTTGACGCTGCTGCTGGTGCGGGATCGCGCGGGGTGGGTCGTGGTCGCGGTGTAGGAGGGGTTGTGGTGGCTCGTCGGTCTGCCGCTCCAACCACCGGCGACCGCTGCCACCTGGGTGGTCGCGTTCGTGAACAGCGCCATGACCCGTTCGGGCTGACCCGTCTCGCCGACCTGATGGACGACCTGCGCTGCGCTCGCGAGGTCCTCGCCCGCGACGAGGTCGCGCGGCTGCGACTCACGACCATGACGCGACTCCAGGCGGAGATCCGGTCGCGCCTCGAGCAGGTCGGAGTGGGACTCAGCGCAGCGCTGTCGCGCCAGGACGGCGCGCTGATGCGGGCGTCGCTGCTGCAGGCGGGACTGCAGGTCAGGCAGGCCTCGGCGGCTGCCAGACACCTGTCGTACGGGTTCCGGAGGACCGCTCCGTCGACGGGCAGCCGCCGCGCCCCCCGGTCGCACCGCGTCCGGCCAGGGCGGTCACGGCCACCGTGATCCTGGCGTTCGCCGCCCAGTACCTGGTCAACGTCGCCGATTCCACCGTGTCCTCGCGGCCGTCGTTGGCCGGCTCCTCGCCCAGAGCTCGCCGAGATGCACTACGTGCCGTTCGCGCCGCACCTGGTGTCCACACCGCTCGGCACGATGGCCACCGCACACCAGTGCGGGGCGATCCCCAACTTCCTGGGGCAGGAGTGGCACGCGCTGGAGGAGCGCGAGGTCTGGGACAGCTACGTCCACGCCCCCGACGGCAGCGGGTCCATCGTGAAGGACGGCTACATCACGCTGGCCGACACACCCGGCATCGGGGTCGAGCTCGACATGGACGGGGTGCGCGCGCACGCGGTGCCCGGCTACGGGATCTTCGAATAGGCGGGGCGTAGGACATGACCGGGGCAACCGCGTCCGACCCGGCCGCCGTCGCGCAGACGGCGAAACGGCTGAAGGCGCTCTACGCGGCCGTGGTGTACGACATCATGGACGAGATGGGGCTGCCCCATCAGTGCCTCGACCTCGCGATCGCTCCGCTGGAGCGCTCGATGCAGGTCGCGGGCCCGCCTACACGGTGGTGGCCTCGCCGGACGTGCGCGAGCGCAGCAAGATGCAGCCCGACACCAAGCTCGCGGACTTCGGCGTCTTCACGCACATGTACGAGGGCTGCGTCGTCGTCGTGGGGGCGGCGGGGGAGCGGCAGAGCGGCATCTGGGGCGAGCTGATGAGCAACGCGAGCAGTGCTCGCGGGGCGACCGGCGTCGTCATCGACGGGAGCATCCGCGACGGCAGGCTGGTGCGCGAGATCGAGGGCTTCTCGGCGTTCGCCCGCTACACCTCTCCGATCGCGTCGCTGCGCCGCTCGCGCATCCACGACATCGAGGTGCCGGTCTCGATGACCGGCACCCTCACCAGCCAGGTCCGGGTCGACCCGGGCGACTGGATCTTCGGTGACGAGGACGGGGTGCTGGTGATCCCGGCCGGGGCGCTCGACGAGGTGCTCGCGAAGTCGGAGGAGGCCAAGGACATCGAGGACAAGGTCCGCGAGGAGGTGCAGGCTGGCGTCCCGGTGATCGACGTCTACAACAAGTACGGCCGCCTCTGGGGTCGACCAGACGCCGGGAAAGCCACTTCCACCGCACGAGCCGCAGTGAAAGTGGCTTTCCTTGCGTTCGGGACGGGGCGTCAGCCGCCGAATCCGTCCAGCGCGTGGGCGCGCAGGTAGTCCAGGTCGAAGTCCAGCCCGAGCCCGGATCCCGGCGGGAGCTTGAGGCTCCCGCCGCTGTTGTCCAGCGGCGCGGTCAGGAACCGGTTGTAGGAGCTCAGGTCGTGGCGGCTCGACTCGATGCGGTAGAAGTTCGGCACGGTGATCATCACCTGGCCGCCTGCCACCAGGTTGACCGGACCGGCCGCGTCGTGCGGCGACATCGGCACGTAGTACGCCTCGGCCATCGTCGAGATCTTCTTCAGCTCCGAGACCCCGCCGGTCCACGTGACGTCGGGCATCGCGAAGTCGGCCAGCCCCTGCTCGAACACCGGGACGAAGTCCCACCGGGTGTGCAGGCGCTCGCCCACCGAGATCGGCGTCCGCACGCTCTCACGTACCTGCCGGAGCGCGTGGTAGCTCTCCGGCGGTACCGGCTCCTCGTACCAGTGGATGCCCCCCAGCTCGTCCAAGGCCTGGCCCAGCCGGATCGCGGTCGGCACGTCGAAGCGGCCGTGCGCGTCGATCATCAGCTCGACGTCGGCTCCCGCGGCCTCCTGGACCAGGGCCGTCAGCTCCATCGCCTGTTGCTCCTCGGCCCGGCTCAGCCGGCCGTCGAGGTAGCGGTCGTTCGACTGCGGCAGCCCCGGTGCGTGCGGGTACGGGTCGAACTTGATGCCCGTGTGGCCGGATTCGACGATGCCGCGGATCTCCTCGACCACCCCTTCCCGCGTGCCGAAGCGGCGCTGGTCGGGATGGGTGTAGATGAGCAGGTCGTCGCGTACCGGGCCGCCGAGCAGGTCGCAGACCCGCAGGCCGAGCGCCTTGCCGCGGATGTCCCACAGCGCGATGTCGACGGCGCTCGTGACGTTGGTGCCCGCACCGCGGCTGCCCATGTAGGTGAACGCGCGGAACACCTTGTTCCAGGTGTCCTCGATCCTGGCCGGGTCGTCGCCGACGAGCAGGTCGTTCACCTGCCGCACCATCGCCGCGATCCCGCGGTTGGCCGTGGGGGTGGTGGTGGTGATCTCGCCCCAGCCGCTGATCCCCTCGTCCGTGCGCACCTCCACGAAGAGGAACTCCCCCCAGAAGGAGCCCTCGGAGCGGACCAGCCACGGAACGATCTCGGTGATCCTCATCAGGTCGCACTCCCGTCTGCTCCGCGCCCGGACTGCGCCGCGCGCCACTCCTCGTACTCGGACCGTGCCTCGTCCGACAGCGGGTAGTAGAGGCGCATGTCGCCGCCCTGCGCCAGGCGCATGCGGGAGAACTCCTCCCATTCCGCGTGCTCGCTCGCCACCGCCAGCAGCTTCCGCGCGAGCTTGATGGGGACGACCACGGCGCCGTCGTCGTCGGCCACCACGATGTCCCCCGGCTCAACCACGGTGCCACCGCACGCGACCGGCACGTTCACCGCGGTCGGGAAGATGCCGGTCTGCGCGTGGTAGTTGGGGGTGACCCCGCGCAGCCACAGACCCACACCGAGCGTGCGGGCCTTGCCGATGTCGCGGATGCACCCGTCGACGATCACGCCGGCGCCGCCGCGGCCCTTGAAGTAGGTCAGCATCATCTCGCCGAACACGCCGCTCGCCATGTCGCCGCGGGCGTCCACGACGATCATGTCGCCCGGCTGGGTGTGGTACATGACGTGGCGGTGCAGCTGCTTCTCCGGCTCGGCGTACTCCTCGACCTGGTGGAGGTCCTCGCGCTTGGGCATGAACTGCAGCGTGAGCGCAGGACCGGCCACTGCGATGCCGGGCGTGAACGAGACGGGACCGCGGATGTGGGCGCTGCGGACGCCGAGCTTGCTGAGCTCGCTGCTGGCGGTGGCGCTCCCGATCGCGGCGAGGCCGTCGACCAGATCCTTCGGTGGGCGAACGATGTCCTGAGTCTCAACCACGTTGTTGTCTCTCTTTCCATCCTCGTTCGTACCTGCGGCCGCTTCGCATTAAATTTCGGCCTAGTTTCGAGAATTCGTCACGGTGGACGTTGGATCGGTGCGGGCAGCGGCCTACCCGAACACGCTGAAAAGCGTACCTTGACGGGGATTGATGCCGTAGTGATTTAACCCCGACCCGCATCGAAACTCAACCCTGGTTGTTCGAAACTAGAGGCAACGCAATACGCCGGGGAGAGAGCGGGGTCGCCGGTGGAGGTCCGAGTCTCCGCCGCTGCGAAGGGACGGCCTGCTCAGCGGCAGCGGCCGCCACCGGCTCCGCGAGAGCCCGCGGTGTCAGGCGGGCGGGGGTGCGGTGCTCTCGCGAACCACGAGTGCGGTGGCCAGCTCGACGCGGGTCTGCGGGAGTTCGGCGCGGTGCGGCTGGGCGAGCACCGTGCGGACGGCCAGCGCGGCCAGCTCGGCGATGGGCTGGCGCACGGTCGTGAGCGGTGGGGAGATCCACTGCGACATCGGGACGTCGTCGAAGCCGACCACGCTGATGTCGTGCGGGACGCGCAGGCCGCGCCGCTGGATCGCGGCGTAGACGCCCATGGCCTGCTCGTCGTTGGCGGCGAAGATCGCGGTCGGTGGGTCGGGCCGGTCGAGCAGCTCCAGGGTGGACGCCACCCCCGAGGCGTAGTGGAAGTCGCCGTGGGCGATGAGCTCCGGATCCGACCCGGCGCCCGCGCGTTCGAGCGCAGCCCGGTAGCCGGCCAGGCGGGCCTGGCTGCAGAGGAAGCGCATCGGGCCGGTGATCACGGCGATGCGCCGGTGCCCGAGTTCGATGAGGTGCTTCGTGGCGGCCATGCCGCCGCCCCAGTTCCCGGCGCCGATCGAGGGCACGTCGGTGTCGAAATCGCCGACCGGGTCGACGAGTACGGTCGGCAGACCGAGCTTGGCGACACGTTTCTGGCCGGCCGCGGAGAAGTCCGACAGCGCAAGCACGATTCCGCGGGAACCGCGCTCGGCGACGTCCTCCAGCCATTGCTGCACGCGTTTCGGGCCGCTTTCCAGCACCGAGACGACGATCGCCGCGCGGGCCGCGCGGGCCGCTTCCTCGGCGCCCCGGATCATCTCCGCCGCCCAGGGGGTGCTGGGGTCGTTGAAGAGCATCTCGATGAGCCCGCCGCGGCCTTCGGCCGCCGCCGTGGCCCTCCTGGTCCGCTTGGTCGGGACGTACCCACGCTCGGACAGGATCGTCTCGACCTGTGCCCGGGTGGACGCCGAGACGTCGGCCCGGCCGTTGAGCACCTTCGACACGGTCGCGACCGACACACCGGCCTCCGCAGCGACGTCGGCCACCGTGACGCGCCGCTGGACCGACTCGGACGTCACCACTCGCTCCATCGCCGGGGACCAGGTACGGCGGCCACTATGGCACAGCCGCGACCGGCATTCAGACCCCCACCTTTCGCGGCACCGCGAATGGTGTGCCGGGCCGCCCGCGGTGGCCCGGAACGGCGTGGAAAATCGCCCCCGCCTCGGGTTCGGCGCGCAACTCCTCGGGTCCCATGCCTGCGGTCGAGGTGCTGATGAACAATCCGCTCAGGTCGGGGCCGCCGAAACACCAGGACGTCACCTTGCCCACCGGCAGGTCGATGGTCACGTCGAGATCCCCTCCGGGGCGAAGCGGCAGACCCGCCCGCCGCCGTAGAACGCCACCCACACCCCGCCCTCGGCGTCGAGGGTGAGGCGGTCGGGGATGCCCGGATCGTCGAGGTGTCGGCGAAGGTGCGCCTGCCGGTCAACGCGCCGGTCGTGACGTCGTAGTCGAAGACGTCGACCCGCCGCAGCGGGCTGTCCACGTAGAAGCGGCGGGTGCCGTCGGCCGACCAGTCCAGGCCGTTGCTGATCGTCGCCCCGGTGAGCACCGTGTGCAGGCTCCCGTCCGCGAGCCGGTAGAGCCGGGCCGCCCCGGGCGTCACGTCGAAGGCCATGCTGCCGGCGAGGTAGCGACCCGCCGGGTCGACGTTCGCGTCGTTCATCCGCACGTCCGGCCGGTCGGCGAGCGGAGCGGCCAGGCGCACGACCTCGCCGCCGCGGAGCAGGGCGATCCCGTCGGAGTCGGCGATCACCAGCACTGCGGGGTCCCGCGTGGGATGCACCGCGCCGACCGTGCCCGGCACGACCACGGACCGCACCTCGCCGGTGGCCACGTCGGCGTCGAGGATCCGCCCCTCCGCTCGCCACGCGTCGATATCGGCGTGCGTCCCGACGGCTTCAGCGTCAACGGGTTGCCGCCCGGAGCGCGACTGGTCGGGGCCGACGGGCGCGACCAGTCGACCGTGATCTCCTAGAGCAGCATCCGGAACAGGTCGAACCCGCGCTCCCAGTGCTCGGTTGACGGGTTCGTGACATGGGGGTCGACGATCCGGAACGACCGGGCCAGCGCGATGCTGATTCCCCCGAAGACCTCGGGGAGCATGTCCTCGGTCTCCTCGCTGAACGTCACGTCGGCGGGGGGCCGGCGCACCGCGCCCCGCAGCAGCTGCCGGATCTCGTCGGCCTCGTCGAGCTTGTCGAACTCGCGCATCCGCTCCTGCAGGCCCTTCGTGATCGGCAGGTCCTGCGGGGCGATGATGTCCCGGTCGTTCCAGCTGGCGGAGTTGCGGCCGGCGATCGCGATGTCGTCGATCTTCTGGTCGACGAACTCCCGGAATCGCCGCAGATCGTCCTTATCGATGTCGACACGCCCCGCCGAGCGGAAGAATCGCTTGAACTCCGGTATCCCGGTCACGCCGGTCACGTCGGTCATGCCTTCTCCTCCGAGCCCATCCGTCACTGTGTCGTCGCCAGGTGCTCGTGCACCAGGCGCACCACCATGGCGCCCTCGCCCACCGACGAGGCCACCCGCTTGATGGATCCGCTCCGAACGTCCCCCGCCGCGAACACCCCGCGCAGGGTGGTCTCGAGGAACAACGGGCCCCGTCTGTCGGTCTCCTCCACGGCCCGCGCACGGCCCGCGGCCGATCCGGTCAAGATGTAGCCACCCGTGTCGAGGGCCACCGACTCCGGGAGCCACGACGTGCACGGGTCACCGCCGATGAACACCATGAGGTCGCGAGCGGGCAGGCGCTGCCGCTCCCCCGTCACCGTGTCCTCGACGACCACGGCCTCGAGCCTGCCGTTCTCGCCCTGAAGCTCCCGGACCTCGGTGTGCAGGAGCACCTGGATGCGCGGATCGCGGATGATCCGGTCGGGCAGGTAGCGCGACATCTGCTCGTCGAGCCGGGACTCCCGGACCACCAGGTGGACCTCACCGGCGTGGTCGGCGAGGAACACGGCCGCCTGTCCCGCCGAGTTGCCGCCACCGACGACCACCACCGGGTCACCGACGCACTGCCGGGCCTCGATCGGCGTGGCCGCGTAGTAGACGCAGTGTCCTCGAACTCCTCCATCCGAGGCACCGGAAGCCTCCGGACCCGCACCCCGGTCGCGACGATGACGGAGCGCCCGATCACCTCACCGCCGTCGGCGAGCCGCAGTGCGTACTCGCCGTCGCGCTGCTCCAGGCCCACCACCTCCGCGGGCACGGTCCGCCTGGCACCGAACTTCTCGGCCTGCAGCGCCGCGCGCTCCGCGAGCTCGCCCCCGGAGATGCCGGCGGGGAAGCCGAGGAAGTTCTCGCTCCGCGACGTCCGGCGGCCTGCCCGCCCGCGGCGATGGCCTCGAGCACC